>NZ_LYRQ01000060.1:0-26630 GCF_001661605.1 Pseudoalteromonas sp. MQS005
GTCAACACTTAATTTTAAACTTTATCAAAAATCTAAACTCAAGTTTTACTCGACTTTCTGAGCAGCTCCTGCTTCGCTATGCGTTAGCGTTCCCCGTCTCAGTGGGGTCGCATTATAGGGAGAATCGATTTTAACGCAAGCGTTTTTAAAGGCTTTTTTGCATTTAATTTTTACCCCAAAGATACCCCACCTAGACACACACGTTACCCACAAAACCCTGTGGATAACCCTGCATTTATCCTCTTTTTAAATGTAGAAAACAAAAAAGCATCTTTAGTTAGATGCTTTTATAAAGGTTCTAATTAGCCGTTAATATAAAATACTATAGAGCTTGCGGCGATATTTAGCGGCTAATGCATCGCCGTCAGGTAAAGAGGCGATTATTGCTAAGAAGTTTGGTTTGGCTTCATCATAGTTAAGATCCTTTTTAAGGATAGTAAAGAGTGCTTCTAATGCCTCTTCTTTCCTTCCCGCTTCATTTAAAAGGTTACTTAGCTGCATTTGCAAATCAAGTTCATTTGGATGTTTAGCGACTTTTTCTTGAAGTTCTTTTATCTGCGGTGAATCGGTTGCATCTAATGCGGCCTCACATTTTGCCTTAATATTATTAAAGTATGCATCTTGCTCTTGTACATCTATTGTTTCTATTAACGCAGCGGCTTCATCGAGTTTGTGGATTTGTATACATATATCTGCCAGTACTAATTTAATCCTCGCATTTCGACTATCAAGTTCATACGCTTGTTTGGCATAAGTAAACGCGGCATTTAAGTCGCTATTAATCAGTGCTTGCTTAGCCTGCTCTAATAATAAGTCTTGTTGAGCTGGTAAATGTTTAGATAATGCATCACGAACTTGGCTTTCTGTTTGAGCACCCGCTAATACATCAACTGGAGCTGAGTCTTTTAATAACACTAAAGTAGGTAAGGTTTGCAATCCAACTTGTTGGGCAAGTTGAGAGGCAAGTGCCTGCTCTGCATCGCAGTCTAAGTTTGCGACTACTATATAGTTGCTGTATTCAGCAGCTAACTTATCTAAAATAGCTGCTTGGCTAATACACTCTGGGCTTTGTGGAGAAAAAAAGTTAAGTAGTACTAACTTTTGTTGTGATGTTTCACCCAATACTTGCTGAAGGTTTTGTGCGTTAAGACTAACTATATTGCTCATTGAATTATTGCCATGTTCATCTATTTAGGTTTTTATATGGTGATGAAGATAATAATTACAAGTCATCTGTTTAAATCATTTAAATACAATAGAAGGTAGTGAGGGAAATATGAAATTAGCGTATGTAAGTGCATTGTGTTTATTAGTCAGCCCATTATTGAATGCGCAAGCACTTAAGTTGGATCTTGATACCAGCATGCCGGCAATAGAAAAACTTTACTTAGACCTACATCAATCACCTGAATTGTCATATAAGGAAAAGCATACAGGTAAAAAAATCGCTGAACGACTTCAGAAATTAGGGTTTGACGTAACCGATAATGTAGGTGGCTATGGTGTAGTCGGAATTTACAAAAATGGTCAAGGCCCTACCGTCATGATCAGAACTGATACTGATGGCCTGCCTATAACAGAGCAAACAGGCAAAACTTACGCATCAACTATTACCACAATTAATGATCAAGGTAGTGAAGTTGGCGTTATGCATGGCTGTGGTCATGATATTCATATGAGCTCTTTTATTGGTACTGCTGAGCAATTAATTACGCATAAAAATAAGTGGCAAGGTACTTTAATGATGGTTGCTCAACCCGCTGAAGAAGTAGGCGGTGGTGCAAAAGCAATGCTCAAGGAAGGATTATTTAACAAATACGCTAAACCAGATCATATTATTGCTTTGCATGTAAGCGCTAGCGTTGCTGCGGGTAAAGTGGCAATGAAAAATGAATACACCATGGCCAGTGTTGATTCTGTTGATATTAGTATAAAAGGCAAAGGTGGCCATGGTGCTTACCCGCATACAACTATCGACCCTGTGATCATCGCAGCTCGAACGATACTTGCACTACAAACAATTACTAGTCGTGAGCTTTCTCCACTTGAGCCTTCAGTGATAACGGTGGGTTCCATTCATGGTGGCTCTAAACACAATGTTATTTCTGATGAAGTTAAGTTACAACTTACGCTACGCAGCTACAATCCAGATATACGTAACGCACAAATAGCGGCAATTAAACGTATTACTGCAGGTATAGCACAAAGTGCAGGCCTTGAGGAATCTCTCTACCCTGTAGTGAAAGTTCATGAAGATGAATCAATTCCATCAACTTACAATAACCCAGTACAAACTAACCTTGTTCGAAACGCTATAAAAAGTGCGATAGGTGATGCAAACATGCTCGAAACAGAAGCGGTAATGGCCGGTGAAGATTTTGGATTATACGGGCGCACCGACGAAAATATTCCTATCACCTTATTTTGGCTAGGTGGCGTTAACCAACAGCAGTACGCCAAGGCAATAAAAAATAACGAAACACTGCCCTCGTTACATTCAAGTAAATTTGCGCCTGATTATAAAGTAGCACTGCCTACAGGAATAAAGGCAATGAGTAACGCCGCTATGGCACTATTCAATCAGTAACCTTCAACGCTATATGTAAGCCCTGCGATTAATTTACCGCAGGGCTTTTTTTATAACTCGACTTTTTATACGGCGCTTTTTTTGTACGTTTGGCAAAGCGCTTTTTAGGTGACGTTTTAGGTAACAGTGCAAATGCCTGACTATTGCAGTTCGCCGCTTGACTTACAAAATTAGTTAAATCGGCTAATAAAGGTTGTATAAACTGCTGATAACTCATTGCTTGCTGTGCAATATCACCTAAACTCGACTCCCATTTTGCAGTTAAGTCGGGGCTTGATAATCCCTCTGGTAATACACTAATTAATGCAAGACCTGTTTCAGTTGCTTTAATTGCTTTTCCCTCACGTTTTAAAAAGCGACGTTTAAATAACAGCTCAATAATGCCTGCACGCGTTGCTTCTGTACCGAGGCCATCTGTTTCTTTTAATATTTTTTTGATTTGCAGGTCTTTTACATAACGGCTAATTCCCGTCATAGCAGCAAGTAAGGTTGCATCGGTAAAATGAGCCGGAGGAGATGTATGCTTTTGCACCACTTCACCTTTAGTACAAGTAAGTGCCATGCCTTTTTCTAAATAAGGTAATGTAGCTTCTTCTTTAAGTTCCGACTTACCCATGAGCAATTTAAAACCTAAGCTTACATCTTGCTTTGCACTTGCTTTAAATAAACCACCGGCTATGGTTACCTCTACTTTACTTTCGTTGTAAATGTAGTCGGGATAAAACTGAATTAAATAGTGTCGACTTATTAACTGATAAATTTTTGCTTCATCATTGGCTAAACTCACACTTTTTAACTGTTTAGCTGTTGGCACAATGGCGTGATGAGCGGCCACTTTTGCATCATTAAAACATTTACTACGTTGTTTTGCATTTGCCTCATTTACCAGCTCTACTGACTGCCCACCATTTACGGCTATCGCTTTTAAAATAGCAGGTGCATCTTGGTGATGCTCTCTCGGTAAGTAACGGTTATCTGAGCGTGGGTAGGTAATTAATTTATGACGTTCATATAAAACTTGGCAAATATCGAGTACTTTTTGTGCTGGCATCCCAAAAGCTTTAGCAGCATCTATTTGTAAAGCAGATAAGTTATAAGGAAGCGGCGCGGCTTGTTTTTTTTGCTTTTGCTCAAGCGCTGTTACATTTGCGGGCTGATTAGCAATGCGTGAAGTCACATTTTCGGCTAAGGCTTTATTAAGTACTCTGCCCTCTTCATCTTGATATGGTTCGCACGCTTTACTCGGTATCCACTTAGCAGTAAATGATTGCTGCTCAGGTGTAACAAGATGAGCAAGTACTTCATAAAATGGTTTGGATACAAAATTTGCGATTTCATTATCACGATTTACAACTAAACCTAAAATAGGTGTTTGTACTCGCCCAACCGACAACACATTACCAAAGCCCGCTTTTTGCCCAGCTAGCGTATAAGCTCGCGTTAAATTCATACCAAACAACCAATCAGCACGAGACCGCGCTAAAGCAGATACACTTAAAGGGATAAAATCACGGTTAGCCCGCATAGAGTTGAGTGATTTTTTTACCGCAGTTAAGTTTAAATCACTAATCAATAAGCGTTGAATACTTTGCTTTTTGGTTTGACTAATTTTTGTTTGCTCGATTACTTCATCAACCAGTAGCTGACCCTCACGATCAGGATCGCCAGCATGTACGAGTGTTGTTGCCTGCTTAATTAATTTTTTTAAAATGGTAAGCTGCTTACGGGTTTTTGTTTTAGCTTTTAATTGCCAGTGTTCAGGCACAATAGGTAAATGCTCAAATTGCCATTTTTTAAAACGTTCGTCATAGTCATCAGGTTCTGCTTGCTCGAGCAAATGGCCTATGCACCAAGACACACAATCACCATTCGCCACTTCAATATAACCATCGTGTTTTTTATGAGGTTTTGGAAGCGCATCTGCAATAGCGCGTCCTAATGAAGGTTTTTCAGCAATATAAAGTTTCATAACCACACCCTAACACTGTTCATATAAACAGTAGTTTAGCATATCAGTTTAAAACTGGGGATATTTTTATAGTTTCTAACTTAAAGCTTTATTTCGCTTATTAACAAAAAGATATAAAAGAGGCAGGTAGCAGACAACAACAGTGGCAATATTTATTAAAGGCATAAATGTTTGATACATCACAGTGCTATAAGATAAATCCCAAAGGTGTCGGTCAACTAAGCGAAATAATTGAAGAATGGGTGCACCAATAACAATAAGCTGCCCAAGTACACATTGCCACAAATGCACTTTATCTTTAAGACCCCAATAAGCAATAAGTGCCATCCAAGTAATATCTGTTAATGCCCATACAAGGTAACGGTATATATAAATACCATCATCAAACGCCATTAAACTTGAGTAGGTCACAGTGCCAAATAAGAAAAAAGCGGCAGTAATAACAACGAACCTAAGAGCTAAATAATCTTTGAGGATAAAGAATATAAAAATAGCCGGACTCAAAATAAGAACCCAGCTTTTGCTTAATATACTTACAAAATACAAAAACCATTCAGGCAAACTAAATAACCTTACTTAACTTTTGTATCTTCATCAGTTCCATCGCCGTTACCAGGCATACTACAATACTTAGTCAACATATTCGCCCCATTACATTTGTTAAGAATGTTGCATTCTATGCTAAAAAAGGTACATAGCCAAGTCATTCTATCTTACATCAATTGGCGCTGACTCTTTTGCCTTGCCTTGTAAAATTGATATTTCTACACGGCGGTTACGTCTTCGATCTTCGCGGGAATCGTTCGGCACTAAGGGCCTAGTTTCTGCACGCCCTACCACCATCATTCTGGTTTTATCAAAACCTGGAACTTTTTGTAATTCACTCGCTACCGCAACTGCGCGTTTAGATGATAAATCCCAGTTATTAATGTAAAGCTCGTTGGAAACCTGAAAATCATCCGTATGACCAGACACCGTAATTTCACCGGGTACATCTTTAAGTAATCGGCCAATATCTTGAATGATAGGTTTAAATTGTGGTTGTAAAAATGCACTCCCCGATGGAAACGAGCCATTTTCTCTAATACGAATTATGATTTGCTGCCCTAAAGATTCAAGCTCAATAGCCCCATCAATAATTTGCTTTTCAAGCTGTTGCGCAATTTTTTTAACTAAGTCATTTATTTGCTCTTGATCAGCAGCAGACACTGCCGTAGCTGCAGCAACTTCCTCTGAGGTACTACTTGATTCACCACCTCGCTTTTCACCACGTTGCTCTTGACGTCCACCTGCGGAGCTTTCATCTCCCGCCTGAAACTCAAGCATTTGTTGGGTCATTTCAACCGTTTGTTGCTGAATGGTTTCTATAGGAGTTGGCTCAGGTTTACCCGGCGTAAACTCCATAGCAATAACAGATGTCCCTTTTGGAATGTCTTTTACTTCTATTTTATTTTGTACACCAAAAGCAAACTTCATTGAGCCTGCAATTTGTTTAAATTTAAGTACATCCATTTCAGAAAATGCGAGTAAAAGTACGAAAAAGCACATTAATAATGACATTAAATCGGCAAACGTTCCCATCCACGCAGGAAGTCCTGGAGGTGGGCATTTGCACTCTTCATCTGACATAATTATTCCTCAGTATTGACTGCGCGTTTTGATTCAGCTAGATAATTTTTCAAGATCCCTTCAATTACTTTAGGATTTTGCCCGTCTTGAATACCTAATACTGCATCTAAAATTAAGCGCTGATTCATGGCCTCTTCGTCTTTACGCAGTTCAAGTTTTACCTGAATAGGAATGGCTACAACGTTTGCTAAAAATGCACCGTATAATGTGGTTAACAACGCAACCGCCATTGCCGGTCCGATAGCTTTGGGGTCATCCATGTTCGAGAGCATAGCCACTAAGCCTATCAACGTACCGATCATCCCCATTGCAGGTGCAATATCACCTAATGATTTAAATAAGGTTGCCCCCATTTCATGGCGAGTGGTGGTTAACGAAATATCTTTTTGTAATGTTGCTCGTACCACATCAGCATCATGCCCATCTACTAGCATATCAACGCCTTTGCGCATAAAAGGATTTGGGATTTCGGCTTCTTCTAAGGCTAAAAACCCGCCTTTTCGAGCAGAGTCAGCTAATTCTACCGCTTTTTCGATTAATGCTTCAGGAGGCTCAATTTTAAACATGAACGCTTTTGCACATACTTTACCAATGCCAAGAAATTGCGACATGGTAAAATTAGATAAAACGATAAAAAGGGAACCACCGAATACAATAACCACAGAAGGGGTATTGTAAAACATAGCGACTTCACCGCTACTACTCATAAACATGGACATGACAATTAAGCCAATTGCGCCAAGGATCCCAATAATGGTTGCTAAATCCACATTCCCTCCAAAGGTTTTATATTTTTTCTTCGCAAGCGTTGTTATTAATTGTTTATCGGCAAGATACTGAAATACTTAAGTGATTTTTATGATAAACGGTAAAATTAAGATTAGTTATATTTTAGATCAACATAGGTAATCAATCTAATTAATCAAAATTAATAATTTTAAAAAATAACGTTGAAACGCAATAAAACCCAATCAACAGCATTTATCTATCAAAAAACAATATCATTCTTTGACCTAGTTTAGCATTCCCCCTAAAATTGGCGTCTAAATTTATTATGTAAGTTGAAAATAAAGATGGCGACTAAAAAACCTGAAAATTTAAGTTTCGAACAAGCACTAGAAGAACTAACAACAATTGTCAGTGAAATGGAACAAGGTGATTTATCGCTTGAACAGTCTTTAAAGCAATTTGAGCGCGGTATTGCACTTGCGAGCGCATCCTCAGGCAAACTTCAACAAGCTGAGCAAAAGGTGTCGATATTAATGGGTAATGACGAAAAAGCACCGCTTACTCAGTTTGATAACGATATGGAATAATCGTGAGCATAAAAGAACAAATAAAACTCGCTCAAGATGATGTAGCTAATACGCTCAACCTTTATTTTGAACAACCTCTTGAAAGCGACAATACTATAAAAGAAGCCACACATTACAGTGTAATGAATGGTGGTAAAAGACTGCGCCCGTTTTTAGTGTACACCACAGGTAAAATACTCGGTGCTGACAAGCGTGATTTAGATGTACTTGCCGCAGCCATTGAATGTATTCATAGTTATTCATTAGTGCATGACGACTTACCTGCTATGGATGATGATGATTTACGCCGTGGTCGCCCTACATGTCATATTGTATACGGTGAAGCACAAGCGATTTTAGCTGGAGATGCACTGCAAACTTTAGCATTTGAACTTATTGCTAAGCATACATTTAAATGTTCGACTGAAGCACAATTAAAAATGATCGCAGCACTAGCGCATGCATCAGGATTACAAGGTATGGTTGCCGGACAAGGCCGCGATATTGCAGCAACCGATAAGGTTATTACTGTTGATGAGTTAGAACGCATTCATAAACTTAAAACCGGTGCGCTAATAAATTGTGCGATCACTCTTGGCGCACTGTGCGCTCCTAATACAAGCCAACAAACTTTAGATAACTTATCAACTTTTGGATACGCTATAGGGCTTGCATTTCAAGTTCATGACGATATTTTAGATGTTGAGGGCGATACGCTTACTTTAGGCAAGCCACAAGGGTCAGATATTGCAGCGAATAAAGCGACATACCCCGCTTTATTAGGTATGCTAGGCGCTAAGCAAAAAGCACAAAATTTAATACAACAAGCCCATGAGGCATTAGCTAACATTGACGCAGACACAACAGATTTAGCGGCATTGGCTAACTATTTAATTGAACGTGACCATTAAATACAGCTAAAACGTATTAACTCTTAGTATAAAATTATTACTGAATATTAAGTCGCCTTTTAAACCTCGTTTGTTTTGAGGAGGGTTAATATTAGCGAAGGATATATAAAAAACCATGACACTTGATAGCAGCAAGTATCCATTACTTGATTTGGTGAACGAACCAGCCCACTTGCGAGACTTAGCACAAGATAAGCTTCCTGCATTTAGCCATGAATTGCGTGACTATTTACTCAATTCGGTATCGCAAAGTAGCGGTCATTTAGCGTCTGGTTTAGGAACCGTAGAACTTACCGTTGCACTACATTATGTATACAACACACCCGATGACCGCTTGGTCTGGGATGTGGGTCATCAAGCTTATCCGCATAAAATACTGACTGGCCGTCGTGATCAAATGCATACCATTCGCCAAAAAGACGGATTGCATCCTTTCCCTTTTAGAGATGAAAGTGAATACGACACCTTTAGTGTTGGCCATTCAAGTACCTCAATTTCTGCGGCGTTAGGTATGTCTATTGCTGCACAAAAAGAAGGCAAAGGGCGTAAAACAGTCGCGGTAATAGGCGATGGCGCAATTACTGCTGGTATGGCCTTTGAAGCAATGAACCACCTTGGCGATGTTAAATCAGACATGCTGATCATTTTGAACGATAACGAAATGTCGATATCTGAAAATGTCGGTGCGCTAACCAATCATTTTGCGCGTATTTTATCAGGTAGCTTTTATACCAACATCCGCGAAGGCAGTAAAAAGCTGCTCTCTGGTGTACCGCCGGTAAAAGAGCTTGCCAGCCGTATGGAAGAACACATTAAAGGGATGATGATCCCGGGTACTTTTTTTGAAGAATTAGGTCTAAATTACATTGGCCCAATTGATGGACATGATGTGAATATGTTGGTTGATACGCTGCGCAATATGCGTAACTTAAAAGGCCCACAGCTTTTACATATAAAAACCCAGAAAGGCAAAGGTTACAAGCCTGCCGAAGCCGATCCGATTGGTTATCATGGCGTACCAAAATTTGATCCTGCAACATCAAGCTTACCAAAATCTAAGCCAGGCGCGGCTACTTTCTCAAATGTGTTTGGTGATTGGCTTTGTGACATGGCCGAGCAAGACAGTAAGCTCATGGCAATCACGCCAGCTATGCGTGAAGGTTCAGGCATGGTACGTTTTTCTAAAGAGTATCCAGAACAATACTTTGACGTAGCAATAGCAGAACAACACGCTGTTACTCTTGCTGCAGGTTTTGCTTGTGAGGGCTTAAAGCCCGTTGTGGCTATCTATTCTAGCTTTTTACAACGCGCGTACGATCAACTAATTCACGACGTTGCACTGCAAAATCTACCGGTATTATTTGCTATAGACCGCGCCGGTATTGTTGGAGCCGATGGTGAAACCCATCAAGGCGCCTACGACTTAAGCTTTATGCGCTGTATACCTAATATGGTCATTATGGCCCCAAGTGATACTAACGAATGCCGTCATATGCTTTATACAGGCTATCAAGCTAATTGTCCTGTTGCTGTTCGTTACCCGCGTGGTAGTGCAGGCTCAGCAGACATTCAAAGCACTATGCAAAAGCTAGAAATTGGCAAAGCGAATGTAATTAAAAAAGGTACTAAAGTGGCTATATTGTCATTTGGTACCTTGCTTGAAAACGCACAACTTGCCACTGATGAGCTCAATGCCACTCTAGTAAACATGCGATTTATTAAGCCACTTGATACGGCATTAATTGATGAGCTGATTAATGATCACGATATTATTGTAACCCTTGAAGATAACGCGATTGCGGGCGGTGCAGGCTCTGCAGTTAATGAATATTTAGCGAGCATTAAAGCCGATGTAAAAGTGCTTAACTTAGGTATTCCTGATGAATTCATTAAACATGGCACACAACAGCAAATGCACGATGAAATGGGGTTAGGTGAACACGGTATTTTAACTTCAATTAAATCATTTATGAGCTAACACTTATCGTGTTTAATAAAAAAGGAGCCATTGGCTCCTTTTTTATTGCTCATCTATAACCTCTAGCGCATCCATACCTTAATATCGGCTAGACCATTGCTTTGTAACAAACCAATTTGCTGTTCAACATTGGGGTTTTGCTCAAACTCAAATGCATCTAATTGCTCGTCAAAGGTAATATTAGCGACGCCATCGCCGCCACGTTTTTTAACTTGATGTAATGCTATGTCAGCTAGATTAATTGATGTTTCCCAGCTAATAACTTGCCCACCTAAGAGAGGTAACGGATAGAACGACCACCCGACTGACGCTGTTATATTGGTTGTTTCACCGTTAGGAAGCTGAAACGAATAATCTGCAATTGCTTGGCATAATTCAGATACATAGCTGTCGATTAAATTACATTTAAAATCACGCAATAACAGTAAAAACTCATCACCACTCCAACGGGCAACATAATCAGAACCTTGTGTACGCGAGTTAAGTAATGCCGCTACTTGTTGTAAACAGCTGTCTCCAGCAATAGGGCCATAGGCATCGTTAATGCGGCTAAAGTTATCTAAATTAATAATTAACAACACCAACGATTTACCTTGAGCCTGCAATGACTGCGAGTTACGCTGAAAATGCTCAATATCTTTTGGTAGTTGATCAAACAAAAAACGGCGACTTCTCAGCCCTGTTAGCTCATCAGAGTGACTAACAAGTTTAAGCTGAGAGTTTACTTGGTTTAATTTATCGTTTGCTTGGCGAAGCTCAAGGGTTCGCTCAGTAATAAGCCCCTCAAGAACTTGCTGCTTACGTCGCTCTTGAACTTTAAATACCCAAAACACCAAATAAAAGAGCAACACAAAACCACTGGTGATCAGTAATCTAAAATATATAGTTTCACCAAATCGTTCAGGCACCACAAAAGCGTATTCGGCCGATTGCGCTTTGCCCCAATCTTCACCTTGACGTTTTGTCTCTAATTCAAATAAAAACATACCTGCTGGTAAGTTAGTGTAAATAGCTTCTCGGCGGGTATTTGCATAGCGCCAATCATTATCAAGTCCATTGAGTTTATACCTAAACTCTATACTTGCAGGTGCATAATAATCGATAGCGGTATAGGTAAGCGTTACATCACGCTCGTCAGTTTTAAGTACTGGCTTTTTACCTAACGCAGCCGCAGCAAGTTTTCGTGATGGCGTGGTTAAAGTTTCTATGGTTGGCTTTAGCGAGCGTAATCCAAATAATTCTACGTCTTTAGGAATTTCTACAACGCCTTGCAAGCTGGGATACCAAATTGAATTATCCATATCAACCACCGCATCATGGCCTAAACCATTACAGCATTGACTTGCTTTACCATCGAGCTGTCGATCAAATGAAGAGATCACTTCCTCCACTTTTAGGCTTTCAATGTTGGCTTTGAATTGCTCAACTGGCATGCGATAAACCCCTTTCATGGTGCTTACCCAAATGCGTTTTGTAGTATCATCGTACTCAAGACTAAATATAGAACCATATGGCAGCCCATTGGCGGCATCTAATTGCTGCCACTGCCCTTGTCCACTGCGATAAAACAAACCATCGTTAAGCGAGCCAATTAAAATCCCCACGCCTTTAATGTGTAAAATGCTAGTAACGTACGCACTTTCCAAAGTGGTTTGGTCGCCTATTTTTTCTATCCCGCGTTCAGTAAAGTAATACGCCCCTTTACTGGTACCAATCACCCCAAAATTTGGTTTATCTAAAACATAGGTTACAAACTTACTGCCTAAAAAAGCATTGTACGCAAAAGGGTTTAACCCGTTGTAATTTAAACGATATAAGCCTCGCCCAGTGCCCACCCAAAAGCCGCCTTTAGTCGACGTACTAATAGCAAATACAGGATTATCACTTAGCGCACGGGCAGGGAAACTATATAAGGTATTCGACTCGTAGAAAAACAAACCTCTACCAGTGGCAACATAAAGACGATTGCCGTCAAACTGTAAGTCATGTACTGAGGCGTTACCATACTTGGTACTGTTGATGACATTGATAAACGTTTTATCGGCATCGAAATAGCCTACGCCGCTTTTGTTGGCAATCCATAACTTACCATCTGGTGATTTACTAATGGCCATAACCGCTTCGGTCATTTTAGAAATGGCTGAATGGCGCTCTATTCGCCCTTCATGAGCAAGCCAAAGTCCCTCACTAAAACTCGCTAACCATATATTATTTTCATCATCTCTAAATATATCGGCAAACCAAATACTTTGATCTAATTGACTGGGCTCAACCCATTGCCAATCATCCGACTTCCCTCTGAACAATAAGCGCCCATAAGTCGATACCCACAAGCCACCATTGCCATCACTCATAAACTTATAAACGGCTGAGTTGTTAGCGTTAGGCAGCGGAAATGGGCGTAGCTCATCATCTAAATCTAAAAAGTAAGCGCCTAGCTCAGAAGCAAGATATAAATTGCCATTTAAAAAGGATAAGTCGTGAACAATTGTTTGTGCTAAACGATCAGGCAAGGCCACTTTAGCGGTAAGCTCTAAGCGCAATTTAGAAAAATCAGACGCGCTTTGCGTCAAGCGCAATAAATTACGATCGTTAACCAGCCAAATTCCCTCTGGTGAGAGCGCCATTTTACTGACTGACCCTACTATTTGGGTGATCGCAGTGGCATTTACGATAGGGCTCGGATTGTTTAGCTGGTCGCGCAGCTCTATCTGGCCTCTGTCTATGTAATAAAGCCCATTAGCTGCTATCCAAATACTGCCTTTAGAGTCTTCAAGAATATCTCTAACAGGGCCTTTAATATTAAACTCTTGTGCGGTTAGCTTTTCTGGGTCTATAACAACGAGGCCGTTTTTCGTGCCTATCCATAATAGTCCTTGGCCATCAATCAGTAATTTATTGATGCCATTGCTGGGTAAAAACAGACTATTTTGAGTGTTGTAATTAGTAAAAGTGTTACCATCAAATCGGCTTAATCCGAATTGCGTACCAAGCCACATGTAGCCTTGGTTATCTTGCACCACACTTTTGAGGGATTGTGAGGGAAGTCCGTCTTTAATGTTCCATTGTTTAACTACGTAATCAGTAATTGAAGCCGTACTTGGCATGGCACACATCAAGAGTACACAAACCAATAAAAATCGCATCATAGTGCTGCCACCTAGTTAAACAAATAATAAATTAAAAGGGTAGTAAACCTACTTTTATCAATGCTTGCAAACAAATAAGCGAAAAAATACCTGCAAGTACATCATCGGCCATAATACCAAACCCACCATGAGCACGTTTATCAAGTATACGAATCGGCCCTGGCTTTGCTATATCAAAAAAGCGAAATAGTAAAAAGCCCACTAATAATGTTTGCCAATTCAGTGCTGCACCAATCATCGTTATATAGTAACCAGCGACTTCATCCCAAACAATAGCTGGATGATCATGAACTTGAAGGTCATCAGCTGTTTTTCCACATGCCCAAATACCAAATATACTGATCACCACCGCAAATACAATTTGTAACCATAACGGAAAATGCATGGTAATAAAAATAAATGGTAACGCCGCTAAAGTACCAAATGTACCAGGGGCTTTAGGCGCAAGCCCTGTACCAAAACCCAAACCAAAAAATTGATGTGGGCGTTTTAAATTAAATAATCGGTTTTTATTCAAACCTGCTCCTTGGAAAAGTGCTCAAAGCCTTTGTGCTCAAAAACAAACTTTTCACCTTGGTGTAATAATTCTATATTCCCGTCACCACTTTTGATTTGGCCGATACAGGTTGCTTCTACACCGTATTGGCGCAACTTAATATCGAGCATACTCTTATTACTGTCTGGGACAGTGTAAAGTAGTTCATAGTCATCGCCATAGTTGAGTATAAAAGGAAGCTGTTGCTCAAAATCAAGACTCGCTTGCATCGCATCAGAAGTAGGTACATTTTCAATATTGATTGTTGCACTGACCTGTGACAAATCCAAAATGTGCCCTAAATCAGCAAGTAAACCGTCTGAAATATCAATAGCTGATGACGCTAAGCCACGCAAAGCTTGTCCGGCGGCCACGCGTGGCGTTGGAAAGTTTAAACATTTATTAATATGCTTTAAATGTTCAGGTGCAACTGGCAAACCTTGTTTTTTTGACTCAATAGCCAAACCAGCATCACCTAGCGGTCCGGTTACAAAAATCCAGTCGCCCACTTTTGCGCCACTTCGACGCAGTGCTTTACCTTCAGGAACCGTGCCTTTTGCACAAATAGTAATACTGAGTGGGCCTTGAGTCGTATCGCCACCAATAATTTGTACATTAAAGTACTCAGCAATTTCATGCATGCCGTCAGTCAGCTCTGCAATCCATTGTGGATCGATACTTGGCAACGTGAGTGCAACCGATACCCATGTAGGCTCTGCACCCATGGCAGCTAAATCACTTAAATTTACTGCCAGAGCTCGATGCCCTAATGCGCGAGGAGAGATATCATGAAAAAAATGCACCCCAGCAACTAAGGTATCTGTTGTTACAGCAAGCTGACAGTTTGCTGGTACTGTGACAAGCGCACAGTCATCTCCAATCCCTAAATTAACATCGCGACGAGTGATACCGCGACCTTTAAAGTAGTGATTAATTAATTCAAATTCCTTCATACACAAAAAAGCCGGCCTATGCCGGCTCTCCTTTTTAACGGTTATTTATAACAACTCACTGAATTAATATGCAGCTTAAGTTGTTATGACTTACGTAACTGTTTTACAGCTTTATCAAGTACACCGTTTACAAATTTATGGCTATCTTCAGCGCCAAACATTTTCGCTAATTCAATGCTTTCATTGATAGCCACTTTGTAAGGAACATCTTCACGAAATTTAAGCTCGTAGCTGCTTAAACGTAAGATTGCACGTTCAACTTCGTCTAATTCATCAAATGGACGAGTTAAATGAGGCGATACAGCTTCGTCTAGTTGCTTATGATTTACGGCAACTCCACGCGCTAAATCTTTAAAATATTCAACATCAATTTTAGTCACATCGTTTTCGATCAACATTTGTTGTTCGATATCGGCAATTGCATTGCCGCTTAATTGCCATGAATACACGGCTTGAAGTGCTAAGATACGTGCTTTACGTCTTGCTGCTGGTTTCACAAAAATTCCTTAAACTTAAATTTTATCTAACACATTAACCATTTCAAGCGCACCTAAAGCAGCTTCGCCGCCTTTGTTACCCATTTTGGTACCTGCGCGCTCAATTGCTTGCTCAATGCTTTCAGTGGTTAATACGCCAAATGCAACCGGGATATCATACTCAAGCGATACTTGTGCAAGCCCTTTATTTGACTCGCCAGCGACGAGATCAAAGTGAGGCGTGCCCCCTCTGATCACTACACCTAAGGCGATAATTGCATCATATTCTTTTTTTGCTGCAACGCGTTTCGCTGCTAAAGGTAATTCAACCGCACCGGGTACGTAAATCACGGTAATATCGTCTTCTGATACTCCACCAGTACGTTTTAGCTCATCAACAGCACCTGCAAGCAAGCTACTACCAATAAAGTCATTAAAACGAGAAATGACAATGGCAAACTTTTTGCCTGGAGCGTATTTATTACCTTCAATAATTTTCATTTGATAACCCTAAAAATAAGTTTAAGCGATTTCGGTTGCGCAAAAATTGATGCGCATTATACCACATAAATAAAATAATAACCTAGCGCGTAATTATTGTGGCTCTACGTAGTCAACCACTTCTAAATGGAACCCTGATAATGCATGGTATTTTTTAGGTAAACTCATCAAACGCATTTTTTGAATACCTAAATCAGCCAGAATTTGCGAACCCACACCTACGGTGCGCGAAGTACCTTGAAATTTACGTGGCGTCACATTTTCACCCGCATCAGCTGCGGCAAACGCTTTTACTGTGGCTTCTAACTCTTCAGTGCTTTCTTGCTTACCTAAAATAACTAAGGCGCCATTATGCTCAGCAATATAAGCCATTGCTTGTGATAAGCCCCAACTACGGTCAGCGTTGCGATCAGAGAGTAAAATATCGTTAAAGGTACTTTGTAAATGCACACGTACTAAGGTCGGTTCTTGTTGCTTTATTTCACCTTTAAGCAATGCATAGTGTAACTGCCCATCAATGGTGTCTTTGTAAGTCACTAAGTCAAACTCACCATGTTCAGTTGGCAATTTACATTTTGCAACTTGCTCAATTGTGGTTTCGTTTAGGTTACGGTACTCGATTAAATCAGCAATGGTGCCAATTTTAATATCATGTTGCTTAGCAAATACTTCTAAATCAGGACGACGCGCCATGGTGCCATCTTCATTTAGGATTTCTACAATCACTGATGAAGGCTCAAGCCCTGCTAAACGCGCTAAGTCACACCCCGCTTCTGTATGCCCGGCACGTGTTAACACGCCGCCTGGTTGCGCCATAATAGGAAAAATATGACCTGGTTGTACAATATCGCTTGGCACAGCGCCTTTCGCGATGGCAGCTTGAACAGTGCGGGCACGATCCGCTGCAGAAATACCTGTGGTAACCCCTTTTGATGCTTCAATCGACATAGTGAAATTAGTTGAGAATGCGGCACCATTATTTTTTACCATTAATGGTAAATCAAGCTGCGAGCAACGCTCTTGAGTCATGGTTAAACAAATTAGTCCACGGCCATGAGTCGCCATAAAGTTAATGGCTTCTGCACTAATGTGTTCAGCAGCAATAATTAAATCGCCTTCATTTTCTCTGTCTTCATCATCCATTAAAATAACCATTTTACCGGCTTTAATGTCATCAATTATTTCTTGTGCGCTGTTTAAATTCATAAGTTGCTCGTATAAGTTGTCAATGTCGTTATTTTATAAAGCCCGCTTTAGCGAGTAAGCTCATCGAAATATCTGAACCCGTAGGTTGCTCAGCCCCTCTGACTAGGCGCTCTAAATAACGTGCTATTTGGTCGACCTCTAAATTCACTTTGGTACCGACTTGAAAATCAGCTATGGTCGTTTGCCCGCTGGTGTGGGGCACAATCGTCAGTTTAAATTTATTACCTTCAACTGCATTAACCGTCAAGCTAATACCATCAATACAAACCGACCCTTTGTAAGGAATGTATTTCATTAAATTTTCATCGGTGGCTAACCAATATTCTGTTGCTCGCGCATTGGCATTAATTGCTGTGATAGTGGCAATGCCATCTACATGGCCAGACACTAAATGACCACCGAGGCGCGAAACAGGTTGCATCGCCTTTTCTAAATTAACGGTTTGCCCTAATGCGTAATGTGCAAACCCTGTTAAGCTAATCGTTTCATTTGATAAGTCTGCACTAAAGCCATCAATATGCTTATCAACAACCGTCAGGCATACACCATTGGTTGCAATACTGTCACCTAACTTAACATCACTCATATCAAGGTTTTTACTTTGGATACGAATAGCTAAATCACCTTGTTTTTTTTGTAATAACGCAATTTTACCTGTCGCTTCAACTATTCCAGTAAACATAGTGCTACTCTTTATATAAAATGATTAATGAGCTTTTTTTAGTGCTGTGATACGTAAATCATCACCAATTGGCACACACTCATTAAAAGTTAAATTAATGGTATTTTGCATACTCATTAACTCTGGGAAATTCAGTAAACTTTTAGCATCGCTGCCCATTAATTTAGGAGCAATGTAAAAAACAAACTCATCAATTAAATCAAGTTCTGTCATTTTACCGGCCAGTGTTGCTCCGGCCTCTAGCCACACATTATTAAACTGCAATTGGGCAAGCGTGTTTAACACGGCCAGTAAATCTACTTTATTATTATTTTCAGGTACTTCAATCTGTTTAACAAAATGAGGCCACTGATGCGATTTATCAACCTTGGTGGTAAATATTATCACCTCACTTTGAATTGAAAATAAGGCAAGATCAGGGGTAAGTCTATTTTGTGAGTCAATAACAACGCGAACCGGTTGGCGCAGTGGTAAATCAGTTGGTAAAGAATACGGTAACTCTTCTGGGCGCACATTTAATTTTGCATCATCCATTAATACCGTATCGGCACCGGTTAAAATTGCACAGCTTTGTGCTCGGTATAGTTGCACATCTTGGCGTGCTGCGGGGCCAGTTATCCATTTACTTTGGCCGTTTTTAAGCGCCGTTTTACCATCTATACTGGCGGCCATTTTGCAAGTCACAAAGGGTAACCCCTGCTCCATGCGCTTAAAAAACCCAAAGTTTAATGCGCGAGCTTGCGCTTCAAGTAATCCGTGAGCAACTTCTATACCAGCATCCGCTAAAATTTTCAGACCTTTGCCTGCAACTTGCGGGTTGCTGTCAACCATTGCGGCAATCACTTTTTTAACACCGGCTGCTTTTAGCCCTTCAGCACATGGCGGTGTTCGACCATAATGACTGCAAGGCTCAAGTGTTACATAAGCGGTTGCGCCTTTGGCATTTTCACCAGCCATAGCCAGTGCGTTTACCTCTGCATGACCTTGCCCCGCTAACTGATGAAACCCTTCACCTATTATTTTATTATTTTTTACGAGTACGCAGCCAACATTAGGATTAGGGGTTGTCGTAAAGCGCCCTTTTTTTGCCAGTTCAATAGCGCGAGCCATGTAGCGTTTATCATCCTCTGAAAACGAACTTTGCATGGTCATTACTACTCTCCTAAGCGGGCTATTTCTTCACCAAATTCGCGTATATCTTCAAACGAGCGATACACAGAGGCAAATCTTACATAGGCCACTTTATCTAACTTTTTAAGCGCTTCCATAATGCACTCACCCACCAAATGGCTAGACACCTCGCGTTCGCCAGTGGCACGTAACTGCGACTTAATAATATTAACCACTTCATCAACTTGCTCAGTGCTTACGGGGCGTTTTTCGAGGGCGCGAGTTAAGCCATTTAGTAACTTATCTTCATTAAACGGTTCGCGGCTGCCATCTTGCTTGATGACCCGTGGCATCACTAATTCAGCCCCTTCAAAGGTGGTAAATCGTTCGTGGCATTCATTACATTCACGACGTCTACGTACTTGGTGTCCCCCGCCGACAAGGCGAGAATCAATAACTTTAGTATCTTTGGCGGTGCAAAATGGGCAATGCATAACTGTGTGTTTCCGTTTTAAAAACAAAAAATGGCCGCTATTATAGCGGCCATTATCATAACAAAAATGTGTGCAGTTGTGATCTAAATTACTATTTTACTCTTGGATTAAGCGTAAACAGGTAATTTTGCACAAATTGCTTTCACTTTTTCTTTTACTTGCGCTTGTACTGACTCATCTTCGATGTTGTCTAGTACGTCACAGATCCAGCCCGCTAACTCTTTTGACTCTGCTTCTTTAAAGCCACGACGAGTGATTGCTGGTGAACCAATACGCAAACCAGAAGTAACAAATGGTGAACGAGGATCGTTCGGTACCGAGTTTTTGTTAACCGTGATATTCGCATTACCTAGGGCAGCATCTGCATCTTTACCTGTGATATCTTTATCGATTAAATCAAGTAAGAATAAGTGGTTGTCAGTTTTACCCGATACTACTTTGTAGCCGCGCTCTTGTAATACCGCAACCATTGCTTGTGCATTTTTAACAACTTGTGCTTGGTATGTTTTAAACTCAGGTTGAAGTGCTTCTTTAAATGCAACCGCTTTAGCAGCAATAACATGACATAAAGGACCACCTTGGCCACCTGGGAAAACAGCGCTGTTTAGCTTTTTGTAGATTTCTTCATCGCCACACGCAGAGATGATTAAACCACCGCGAGGACCCGCTAATGTTTTGTGTGTTGTGGTTGTTACAACGTGAGCAAATGGTACTGGGCTTGGGTAAACACCTGCAGCAATTAAACCTGCAACGTGCGCCATATCAACAAATAAGTAAGCACCTACTTTGTCTGCAATTTCACGGAACTTAGCCCAATCAACAATACCTGAGTAAGCAGAAAAACCAGCAATGATCATTTTTGGTTTGTGCTCAAGTGCTAACGCTTCAACTTGTGCGTAATCAATTTCGCCAGTTTCTTCGTTAAGGCCATACTGAATTGCGTTGTATGTTTTACCTGAGAAGTTAACGTGTGAGCCGTGTGTTAAATGACCACCGTGCGCTAGGCTCATGCCTAATACAGTATCAAGTGGGTTTAAAAGAGCTTGGAAAACAGCGGCATTCGCTTGTGAACCGGCATGAGGCTGTACGTTTGCGTAATCTGTACCAAATAATTCATTTGCGCGGTCAATAGCAAGTTGCTCAACCACGTCTACGTGCTCACAGCCACCGTAGTAACGTTTGCCCGGGTAACCTTCAGCGTATTTGTTAGTCAGCTGAGAACCCTGCGCTTCAAGTACGCGTGGGCTACAGTAGTTTTCAGATGCAATTAACTCAATATGCTCTTCCTGACGTGATGTTTCTTTGCTCATCGCGTCAAATAACTCTGGATCAAAGTCCGAAATATTCATGCTACGTTCTAACATTGGGGTCTCCTGGGCAACGTGTATGGGTATTTTTTAGAGGCTTTATTGTACGCTTAAAACGACGTTTTGCCTACGCTCTTAAGTTGAGGATATTTAAACAGGGATTGAAACTATTTCACAGCATTTTGATGATGATATTTTTTTATAAACTAATAACAATTTTAAATGAATTCTATTTACTACATTTATATAGCTTATGCCTTATGTCTAAAGCGATGCATAAACAAACAAAAAAAGCGGCCTAAGCCGCTTTTATTATCTGCCTTTTTTAGGCAAGCTTTTTAAACAACTCTGTACGCAAAATATCATAATCGTTGTGCATATCAGTGGCTAAACACGGTTTTGCTAATGCATCAGCTAACGGCTTTGGCATATCTAATTCAACATTAAGGATATCCTCAACGCTGTCTTTAAATTTGGCCGGATGCGCAGTCGCTAAAAAAATCCCCGCAGCATCTGCTGCCTTATTTTCTACAAGACCTTGGTAAGCAATTGCGGTGTGAGGCTCTGCAATATAGCCAAGCTGTTGAATTTTTTTCATCACTGTTTGTGTTTGCTGTTCATCAACACTCACCGAATAAAAGTTATCATAACTAAACCAGTTATTATCTAACATTGATTGCACACGTGGCCAGTTATTAGGTTTACTCACATCCATTGCATTTGAAAGCGATTCAATTGTCGCATTAGGCGTCCAATTTTTATCAAGCATAAAGCGCGGTACTGTGTCGTTTTGGTTTGTAGTCGCGCTTAGTTTACCTACAGGCATACCAATAACCGCGCCAATCATAGCCGCACACACATTACCAAAGTTACCACTGGGTACTGAAATATGCGCTGTAGCACGCTTTTCTTTTGGCAGCTGTGCAATGGCTTCAAAGTAATAACATACCTGCGCGACTAAACGGCTAATGTTAATTGAATTTGCTGAGTTTAAACCTAACTTCGATTTTAGCTCTTCATCTAAAAATGATTTTTTAACCAACTCTTGGCAATCATCAAAACTACCCTCAATCGCATAACAATGAATGTTGTCACCAAGCGTTGTAAATAACTTTTGCTGCGCTAATGAAATTTTACCTTTAGGGTATAAAATAACGACATCAATATTTGGTTTGTTATAAAAAGCATGCGCTACGGCAGCCCCAGTATCACCCGATGTTGCAGTTAAAATAGTGACTTTTTCACCTTGATTAAATTGCGCCAAGCACTCGGCCATAAAACGGCCACCAAAATCTTTAAATGCCAGTGTTGGGCCGTGAAATAACTCTAAGCAATAGGTATTATCTTCAACTTCCACCAGCTTAACCGGAAAGTTAAACGCATTCTTAACCATCTGGGCAACAGTATCACTTGGTAGCTCGTCACCAATAAGGTGCGATAAAATTTTGCCGCTGCGAGTAACAAAGTCCATATCTAGTAATGCATCAACATCACTTAATGGCGCTAACGACTCTGGAAAAAACACACCTTGATTACGCCCTAGTCCTGTTTTTACAGCTTCAACAAACGACACTTTTTGTGAATATTCTTTTAAATTATGTAATTGCATGACTCTTTATCCTATAAAACATTTAATTGACGCGTGCCGTCGTTATCTAATTTACAAATATGGCAAAAGCCTTGTTCGTTGATGTAATTTTCCTCTAGCCACTGCGCGCATTGCTCTGCCGCTTCAAGCGTTTTACATACACTAAACAAGGTCGGCCCTGCGCCTGAAATACTCACAACTTCAGCACCCAGTGCTGGTAAGCTTGCTTTGGCATCACTAAAGCCGCTTATAAGTGGCGCACGGTATGGCTCTGCTATTTCGTCTTTCATAATGCTTAATGCATCATCAAAACGCCCTGTTAACAGTAAGCTACTAAACGCCGATAAACGCTGAGCAAACTCAACCCCGGCATGCATACTTAGCTCTTTTGGTAAAACAGAGCGCGCTTTTGCGGTATTGAGCGAAAAACCCGGAAATGCGGCAACGTAATACCAGCTTTCATCAACAGGTAAAGCAATAGATTTATCAGGAATTAAATCACCGGTTAACTGTAAGCCACCTAAATAACACGGTGTGATGTTATCGTAATGGCGCCCCCCACTTACAACGGCTTCAAAATCTGCCATAAGCTCAATGAGCTCTACTTGGCTTAAATTAGTTTTGGCAAATTTATCCAGTGCTGCAAATGTCGCCACTACAGAGCAAGCACTTGAGCCTAATCCCGAACCAATCGGCAAATTTTTCCTAAGTTCGAGCTTTACCGCCGGCATATCAGGCGCAACATGCGCTCTAAAGTGCACTAAACACTGATATGCTAAATTTTCTTGCGCATCACTAGGTAACTTATGTGCGTAGTCGCCAGTACAAATAAATTCATCACTCGATGCGGCACTAACAACCGCCACATCACCTAATAAACCGCCATCAATGGGCGCAAGTGCGGCGCCCAGCGCATCAAAGCCAACGGCAAAATTACCAATAGACGCCGGAGCATATACTTCAATCATGACTGACTCCTAGCGAGATAATGTTTTTAATATGTCTGCAAATACACCCGCAGCCGTTACTGCAGAGCCAGCCCCATAACCACGAATTACAAACGGACGCGGTTGGTAGTATTGGCTTAAAATAGCCAGCGCATTTTCACCATCACGAATAACATTCAATGCATGTGATGAATCCACCGCTTCGATTCCGACCTTACAGTGACCATTTTTAATTGTGCCTACATAGCGAAGCACTTTACCTTCACTTGCTGCACTTTGAACACGGTCGTTAAAACCAGCATCTAAGCTAGGTAATTTCGCCATAAACTGCTCAACATTGTCACCTTGGGCAAAACCTGTCGGTAAAACCGACTCCACTTCAATATCGCTAAGCTCTAATTTCATACCGGCTTCGCGTGCAATGATCAGTAATTTACGTGCTACGTCAGTTCCCGATAAGTCATCGCGCGGATCGGGCTCTGTAAACCCGCTTTCTTTGGCTTTAATTGTTGCTTCAGAAAGTGATAGACCATCTTCTAGTGCACCAAACATGTATGAAAGCGAGCCTGATAAAATACCACTAAACTCAAGTAACTCATCACCTGCACCAAACAACGATTGCAAGTTATCAATTACAGGTAAACCTGCACCTACGTTAGTTTCGTATAAAAACTTACGATTATTTTTATGTGTTGCTGCAATTAAATCTTGGTAATACGTATATGAACTCGTGGTGGCTTTTTTATTGGCAGCCACGACATGAAAACCTGCATTTAAAAAATCTACATATTGTGCAGCCAAGGCATCTGATGAAGTACAGTCAACTAGCACTGGATTAACTAAATGATTTTGCTTAACAAACTGCTCGACCAGTTTTAAATCAAACGCTTGCTCTGACTGCGCCAGTTTTTGCTGCCAATCATCAAACGCAATCCCCTCACCATCAAGGTGTAATTGACGAGAGTTGGCAACACCGTATAGGTTTAATTTAATATTACGCTTTTCAAGCCATGCTTGTTGACGCTCAAGTTGGTTAATTAGCTCTTGGCCGACTAAGCCACAGCCCAATAAAAACACATCAATTGAAGGAACATGAGTAAAGAAGTTTTCATGGCAAATTTTAACCGCGTCATTACATAATTCACCGTCAATAACGGCTGAAATAGCACTTTCTGTTGAATCTTGCGCTATGGCAACAATGTTTACTTGCGCTTGTGCAAGCGATGCAAAAAACTTAGCCGCTAACCCCTTATGGGCACGCATGTTATCACCAACTAACGTTACTATTGCTAAATTACGTTGCACATTTACCGGCTCAATGAGCCCCGCTTTTGACTCTAAGTCAAAGGCTACTTGCAACGCACTTAACGCTAGATTTAAATCGCTTTCATGCACACAAAAGCTAATACTAAATTCACATGATGATTGAGTGATCAGGACGATTGACACGTTATCATGCGCTAATGCATTAAATACTTTCGATGCCATGCCTACTTTGCCCTTCATACCAGGGCCTGAAACGGTCAACATAGCTAAGTTTTGTAGGCTTGAGAGTGCTTTTACTGGTTCATCAGATACCGTATCGTTACTAATTAGTGAGCCTTGCGCATCTGGGTTATGAGTGTTTTTAATTTCGCATGGCACTCCAGCTTTTGCACACGGTAGGATAGTTTTAGGGTGCAACACTTTAGCGCCAAAATAAGAAAGCTCCATCGCCTCTTTGTAAGATAGGAAATCAACCTTAGTGGCTTTTTTGATATAACGCGGATCGGCGCTGTATACACCATCAACGTCAGTCCATATTTGGCACACTTGCGCCTCTAAACACGCCGCAGCAATCGCCGCCGAGTAGTCAGACCCATTACGACCAAGCGTTGTGAGCTCCCCTTCATCATTACTTGCAGTAAAACCAGGCATAATGTAAACCGTCGCAGGGGATTCTTTTAACACAGCTTGAAAACGTGCCTTACTGGCCACTAAATCCGCTTCTGCGTCTATGTATCCGCCGGTTGAAACAATACAATCTGTTGCTTGTAAATAATGCGCGTTATGATCGGCTAATAGACTTTGCATTAGCGATACGCTAACACGCTCACCAAAACTAATAATGAATGCTCTGACCTGATCAGGGCAGCACTTTATCAGTGCAATACCATCAAGCTTATTTTTAAGTTCGTTAAAATCAGGCCAGTTTTGAACTGCTCCTTGCTTTTCCTCTACCGCTGCTTTAAGCATGTTGCATCGGCTAGCCAGTGAATGCCATTGTTCGCTAAAGTCATGCCCCTGCTCTGCAGTACTAGCTAAATTAACTAACGAGTCAGTCATGCCACCTGGGGCTGACAGTACTAGTAACATTTCATCTTTTAATTGTGCCTTAGCGAGTGCAGCAACTTGCTCTAAACAGGCAAAATCAGCGAGCGATGAGCCGCCAAATTTTAATACGCGCATTTTTTATGTTTCCTCATTCCATAAAACGAAAAAAGGCCTGTGTTCTAAGTGAACACAGGCCTTTAAATTTGTTGCACCGACCTATGCCACTATCCAGTAAGAATGGTGGTTGTAATAATAATGGTCGTTACAAGACTAAATGTTTTCATAAGCTTAAGACTGCCTTAACACAGGCTATTCTGTCAACCCTAAATTAGCAGATAAAACAGTCTTTTTCATCATGAAATTTATTAATAAATGCCAAACTTATGCAAAATTGTACTCAGTTGTGTTTTATTAATTGGCTTATGAATAAAATCGATTGCGCCTAGTTGCGCGACACGTGCTTGCATTTTTTGTTGGATATCAGCAGAGATCACTAATACATAAGACTCTATTTTAGAAATTTTGATTTGCTCAAGTACTTCAATACCATCAACTTCAGGCATGGTTAAATCAAGACACAGGAGATCGAAATGCCTTTGACGCAATTGCTCCAATGCCTCTTTACCGTTAGTTGCTTGCTGAATATCGGCATCAATACATTCTTTTAAACAGCGCATTACCTGTTTGCGAGCAACGGTGGAATCATCACAGACTAAAATAGAAAAACGCATCATAATGACTCATTAATTAAACTCATACAAAACACCTAAACCCACTGTAAAATTAGTTGGTTGCCCAATCCGCAACAGTCAAAATTATAACCAAATTAGCAACGAGCAGATTATTTATTGTAACTTTTATTAACGTTATCAATAAAATGCTTAATTGCACAATACAAATTAGTAAATTAACTATTTCCAAGTAAAAAACAGCCTATCCAAACAAACGGTACTCAAATAGAAACCCAATGCATATAGAACAGAATGATTGCTTATTTAAC
>NZ_LYRQ01000061.1:0-25292 GCF_001661605.1 Pseudoalteromonas sp. MQS005
GAGGCTTAACCATACAACGCCAAACGCGTTTTATGTGATAGTTTAAGCGAAGAAGTTAATATAACTAAAGTAGATACTTGATTACTCTTTATTATCAGAATTCCAAATTTTAGTAAGCTCGATAAAATCGACCTTACACCAAATTTGCTTGGTGACAATAGCGTTTTGGACCCACCTGACCCCATGCCGAACTCAGCAGTGAAACGAAACAGCGCCGATGATAGTGTAGCATTTGCTATGTGAAAGTAGGACATTACCAGGCTCCAAATTGAGAAAGCCCGACTAGAAATAGTCGGGCTTTTTTACGTCTGCAGAAAAGTAAAAATATTAGCTATCAGCCGTTAGCTATCAGCTATCAGCTGCACAGCGTTAACTTGACCACTGTAGCATGGGTTGAGTATTACGAAACTCATGGGTAAAAGAACGCACCGACTACCTCAGAGTCCAATTCATTCCATTAAAAAACATAAGTGTACCTTGCTGTGTGGCTCTAGAGCGCTGTAGGCACTACGATATTACCATGGCTCCAAATTTAGAAAGCCCGACTAGCAATCGTCGGGCTTTTTACGTACGCAGGAATGACACACTAAAGGCCTGTGGTGATAGATGTTATACCAATTCGCTTAATTAAGCGGTCTATTTTGAGGTAGTAAAAACGGGTTGATAGCTAGGCAAAAAATTCGCTATTTAGTTGTTCTAAATGAGAATTTTTTAACACAGATAGAGACACGTTTAGCTCCGCAAAATGATTGAGTATTATTGCGGATTGGTATTATGTAAAATGCTAAAGGAGTTCAGCGATTAAGCCCAACGTGATTACTTAGTACTGTGTACAATACTAATCTAATTTGCTGGTGAAGTCATAGTCGTGTGTGAGCCTGAATATAGAAGGGGAAGCGTGTCTTTCACATCGCTATCAAGTCTAATGTACGCATATATTGCTAGCCTAAATATATAATGTTTAAACGAATCAGCTACGGCTTTTTTAAGGCCTTATAAGATCGCTGTATGCATATAGAAAAACTCATTTAAGCTGGGCTGAAATTGACTATGGTTTTTATTTTAGCTATTAGATGATTTTGCAGAATATATTAAAGAAATGATATTTATTGAGTAAAAACAAGTAGGATCAAAAACGCCAACTCAAGGTTGGCGTTTCAATTATGAGGTTAAAGGTGATTATTAAACCTTAGGGCCTGCATTTTTAATTTCTTCAGATACGTCGTATTTTGCGAAGTTTTCTGTGAAATCAGCGGCTAGTTTAGCTGCATATTCAGCATACTTTGCTTTGTCTTCCCATGTGTTAATTGGGTTAAGCAGCATGCTATCAACGCCTGGTACTGCAACTGGTACGTCTAGATTTAGCACGTCAATGTGTTGAGTTTCAACACCAGCTAATTTTCCAGATACGATTGCGTCAACAACAGCACGTGTTGTTGGAATATCGAAACGCTTACCAATACCGTAAGGACCCCCTGTCCAGCCTGTATTAACTAGATAAACTTTAGCGCCGAACTCGCGTACACGCTTCATTAGAAGTTCTGCGTAGACACCTGCAGGACGTGGGAAGAAAGGTGCGCCAAAACAGGTTGAAAATGTAGATTCGATGTCACTGGTAGAGCCAATTTCTGTAGAGCCTACTTTTGCAGTGTAACCACTTAAGAAGTGGAATGCTGCAGCTTCTTCGGTTAGTACAGATACTGGAGGAAGGACACCACTTACATCACATGTTAAGAAAACAACAGCCTTAGGCTCACCTGCGCGGTTTTCAACTTTACGTTTTTCAACGTGCTCTAGTGGGTAAGCTGCACGGCTATTTTGAGTTAGGCTGGTATCATTAAAATCAGGAACGCGATTTTCATCAAGTACGACATTTTCTAAAATTGTACCGAATCGAATAGCGTCCCAGATAACAGGTTCGTTTTTCTGAGAAAGGTCGATACATTTAGCGTAACAACCACCTTCGATATTAAATACACTACCTGGTGCCCAGCCGTGCTCGTCATCACCGATTAAGAAGCGAGTTGGATCGGCTGATAAGGTTGTTTTACCTGTACCAGATAAACCAAAGAATAACGCAGTATCGCCTGCTTCGCCTACGTTAGCAGAACAGTGCATTGGTAATACACCTTTCGCTGGTAGTAGGAAGTTTTGCACAGAGAACATCGATTTTTTCATTTCACCCGCGTAGCGCATGCCAGCAAGTAACACCTTACGTTGTGCAAAGTTAATAATAACTGTGCCATCGCTATTGGTACCATCGCGTTCTGGATCACATACAAACGAAGGTACATTCATTACTTGCCACTGAGGGAAGTCTGCTTTGTTGTATGATTCTGGTTGGATGAACATGTTTTTAGCGAAGATATGGTGCCAAGCAGTTTCTGTTGTTACAACCACTGGAAGATAGTGCTCTGGATCAGCGCCAACTTCAAGGTGAGAGATAAAGTGGTCATTGCTTTGCACATGTGCTTCTACACGTGCCCATAACGCGTCAAACTTATCTGCATCGAATGGGCGATTTACATTACCCCATTGGATTTCATTTTCAGTACTTGATTCTTGAACAATAAAACGATCTTTTGGAGAACGACCGGTACGACGACCAGTGTTAGCTACAAAAGCACCATTGGCGGCTAAAGTCCCTTCGCCACGGCTGATAGCGTGTTCGACAAGTTCAGCTGCAGTTAGATCGACAAAACGGGTAGCGCTTGAAGTCATGTTTATACCTAAATTGTGTGAGATTGAACGGGATAGCTCTGGGTCTTAGTAACCTTTAAGCTGCAATTATAGTAACAGATGGATTAAGGATATTCGAGCTTATAAACGCCGTAAAAACATATAAATTAAGGAAAAAACATGAATAATTTCAATGATACCGGTGTCATGAAAAATGCTCAGCTTGTGATACCGGTGTCATTTTTTAGGCACAAAAAAGCCATAAAAAATTATGGCTATTTTGTGCTGTGTTTTATAAAAGTAGATTAGTTAAATATACTTTTTATATCTTGCTCGTTAAACACATAATCTTTTAAACAGTAATGGCAGCTAATTTTAATCTCACCATTTTTTTCAACATCGTCCAAAAGCGCTTGTTGACCAACATTAACTAAAGCCGTCATCGTTTTTTCGCGGTTACAGCCACATTTAAATTGAATTGGTTGAGGATCAAATACTCGCGGATTATCTTCATGATATAGACGCGTTAAAATAGTATTGGCATCGAGCTCTAATAGCTCTTCATCTTTAATGGTATTGCTGAGTGCTTCTAAGTGAGCAAAATCTTCAATCGACTTTTGTTTATCAACAGGTAGCACTTGTAAAAATAGCCCACATGCTTTGGCGCTTCCCTCTGTGGTGTCGGTTGCAAACCAAAGGCGCGTTTTTAATTGTTCAGATTGCTCAAAATAGCTTTCTATACATTCACTTAAGGTATCATGCTCTAAAGGCACTATACCTTGGTAACGCTCCCCTTGCGTTGGAGTAATAGTAATAACCATGTAACCTTGGCCTATAAGCTCTCTAACTGTTGACCCAGTCACTTCACTTTGAAGTCGTGCTATGCCACGCATATTTTGTTGGTCGTCACCATTAATAACTGCATATTTTACCGGCCCATCACCTTGTAGTTGAACGGCAATTTCGCCTTCAAACTTTAATGTTGCTGTTAATAAACAGGTTGCAACAAGCAGCTCACCTAGTAATGCTTTAACGGGTTCTGGGTAATTGTGTTTAGCAATCATTTCATTGTAAGCGTTGTCTATTTGTACGAGTTCGCCACGAACATCGAGATTGTCGAATAAATAGCGATGAAGTAAATCTTGTTGCATGAGCGGCTATACCTAACTTGATTTCATTTTTAAAAGTTCGCGTCTTTGCTTTTTATCAGGCTTTTTAACCGGATGAGGTGCAAAGAAGCTGTTATTTTTGCGTGCGATAGTATTTTCTTCACGCTTAGCAATACTTGCATCAGATTCTTGATACAAGGTCTGTGCAATGGGGGCGCTTTGGCGCTTTTCAAGTATATTTAATACTGTGACAGTTTTTTCATCAACGCCCTGGGCTAGCTTTATAACGGCGCCAATTTCTACAATTTTGCTGGCCTTACTACGTTGACCATTATAATGTACTTTGCCGCCTTGTACCATTTCGCGTGCTATTGCTCGCGTCTTATAAAATCGAGCAGCCCATAACCATTTATCTAACCTGACTTTAAGTTCGCTCGAGTTTTCTGAGTTGTCGTTAAGTTTAGCTTTTTTTGTCATGGAACATCTCTAGTAAATTCGGTTATTAGCTAAATTACCATGAAATAGGTATGCCATGAAGTTATAGCTTGATTCTGTAACTAATGAGGAAGATAAATTAATCTGTTTACAAAGTTTAATATTAGCGTGCTTGTTGAATGAAAAATGAAAAGGTACTATGGCTGGGTGATTTCGCTATAAATTAAAATAAGAACACTACTTATGGAACAGCACGTTCAACAATTTAAACTGCTATTAAACCGTTTGCCACACGCTAAATTAAGCGTGTTAGTTATGGTTTTAGTTATTGTTTATATTGCATTTTTGTCATCAAAGCTCGTTTGGCTTTTATGGCCGCACCCAGTAACAACTCCTCTTGCTCCCAGTAGCTACTCTAGTCAAGTCACGGGCGGCAATAACCAGTCTGTCGATTCGATTATTGGGCAATTTTTATTTGGTAAAGTAAATGTAACAAAAAACACCAATACTGCCCCCCAAGCCAAAGTTATTAATAATGCCCCTGAAACGCGCTTAAGTATAAATTTAACCGGTATTGTTGCTGTGAGTAATGATGATAAAGCGGGGATGGCCATTATTGAATCGCAAGGTCGCCAGGCGAGTTACTTAGTTGAAGATGTTATTCAAGGTACACGTGCAAAGGTATCGCAAATACTCCCAGACCGTGTCATTTTAGATGTAAGCGGCCGCTTTGAAACCTTAATGCTTGATGGGCTCGACTTTACCAAAACAGTGTCTATGCCGGTACTTGCTGCGCGAGATGAGCCTGAGATGGGGCCGTTAGCACCTTCAACGCAAAGTGAAGAGCAGATAGATGCAACCGCCAACCTTGAAGTAAAAGAAGCATTAATAGAAACCCGCGAAGAGCTTTTAGAAGAGCCAGGTAAATTATTTGATTACATACGTGTTGCCCAAGCTATGAATGATGGGGAACTTATTGGTTACCGTTTGAGTCCAGGGAAAGAGCCTGAATTATTTAAACAAATGGGATTACAAAATAACGATTTGGCCGTGGCAATTAACGGCTATCAATTAACTGATTTAAAACAGGCTATGGCAGCAATGAATGAGCTGCGAAATAGTACCGATGCAACTATCACCATTGAGCGTGATGGTGAGCAAATCGATGTGCTTTTTAGTCTGCAATAACTTAGCTTTGGAGTTTTAACATAATGGTTCAGGTGCTACACCTCAAAAAAATTAAAAAAGGGTTAGCTAAGTATGCGGCACTTTTTTTAGCGGCAAGTCTCTCTATGTCGGTTGCTGCTGTTGAATATGCTGCTAACTTTAAGGGCACAGATATTAATGAGTTTATTAATATTGTGGGCAAAAACCTTAATAAAACCATCATTATTGATCCTAACGTGCGTGGCAAAGTTAATGTGCGCAGTTATGAGTTAATGGATGAGGCACTTTATTATCAATTCTTTTTAAATGTATTAGAAGTTTACGGCTATTCAGCTGTTGAAATGGATAACAACATTATAAAAATAGAAAAAAGTTCAGATGCTAAAAAATCCAATGTACCGTTAATTACAACGGACAGCGATGCAGCTGGCGATATGATGATCACTCGGGTTGTGCGAGTTAAAAATGTCAGCGTACAAGAGTTAGGCCCTTTGGTTCGCCAGTTTAGTGACCAAAAAGATGGCGGTCATGTTGCTAACTTTAATGCCGCTAACGTGATGATGCTAACAGGACACGCAGCCTCAGTTAATCGTTTGGTAGAAATTATTCGCTCTGTTGACCAAGCGGGTGATAAGCGCGTTGATATTGTAAAACTTAAATATGCAACAGCTGATGATGTGGTATCGGTAGTTGATAATATTTATAAAGACAGTGGCAAGGGCAGCGTTCCTGAGTTTTTAATTCCTAAAGTTGTGGCTGATGGCCGAACTAATAGCGTGATTGTGAGTGGTGAAGGTCAAGCTCGTACCCGCGCCATTGAGCTTATTAAACGTCTCGACGGCGAACTTGAAAGCCAAGGTAATACCAAAGTATTTTACCTAAACTACGCAAAGGCAGAAGATTTAGTCAAAGTACTTCAAGGTGTGAGTAAATCGCTGGCAGAGGATTCAAAAGGCGGAGCAACCAACAATGCGCGTAGTAGTAATAGAAACGACACGAGTATTGAAGCACATCCTGATTCAAATTCTTTAGTGATCACCGCTCAGCCAGATACGATGCGTTCACTTGAATCGGTTATTGAGCGTTTAGATATTCGCCGCGCACAAGTATTAGTAGAAGCCATTATTATTGAAGTGATGGAAGGTGATGGCGTTAACTTTGGCCTGCAATGGATTTCAGAGCAAGGTGGGATGCTACAATTTAATAATGGTACAACAGTACCTGTTGGTTCGTTAGCCGTAGCGGCAGAACAAGCCCGTGATAAAACGGTGACTAAAAATATCATTGGTACTGAATCAGGTACTGTCACCAAATATGATGAAACAACTGAAGGTGACTACGGCCCACTAGCCTCATTACTTGGTGGTATTAATGGTTTAGCCATGGGAGTGATAAAAAACGACTGGGGCGCAATTGTTCAAGCGGTTTCAACCGATACTAACTCTAATATCCTAGCGACTCCATCTATTACCACTATGGATAACGAAGAAGCGTCTATTTTAGTTGGCCAAGAAGTGCCAATTATTACTGGCTCGCAAACAGGTAGTAATAATACGAACCCATTCCAGACGGTTGAGCGCGAAGAAGTGGGTATAAAGCTTAAAGTGACACCGCAAATTAATGATGGTTCAGCGGTACAGTTGACTATAGAACAAGAAGTTTCCAGTGTTAGTGGTGCAACAGCAGTTGATATTTCAGTCAATAAGCGCGCAATTAAAACAACCGTGATGGCCGATGATGGCGGCATGGTGGTACTAGGCGGCTTGATAGATGAAGATGTACAAGAAAGCGTGTCAAAAGTGCCATTACTAGGCGACATCCCTATTTTAGGGCACTTATTTAAGTCAACTAATACAACAAAGCGTAAGCGTAATCTTATTGTATTTATAAGACCGACCATTATTCGCGATGGCGTTAGTATGAATAAACTTAGCTTTAATAAATATAACTTTATTCGCGGTGAACAATTTAAAAAACGTGAAGATGGTATTAATTTAATGCCAATGTCAGACACACCTATTTTACCTGAGTGGAATGACGAATTGTTGTTACCACCAACGTATGAAGAGCATTTACGCAAACAAAATGCACAAGAGCGTAATGATGACTAATGCGATAGAAGATATTAATCAAGATGTTGTTCATCCAATTACTCATAGTAATGATGAACAGCTTGCTCAAGATGACTTAATTGAACTGCCTGCAAAACGTTTGCCGTTTTCTTATGCCAGACGTGTTGGCGCGTTACTCAGTAAGCATAAAGATAACCAAATTGTGTATTACCGTGGTGAGCTTGATGTTGATGTATTATTAGAAGTGCGTCGTATTGCAGGACATGGCTTTACACTTGAGCAACTAGAAGATGATAAGTTTGAGCTATTACTAGAAGCATCGTATCAACGTGACAGCTCAGAAACTCAGCAAATGATGGAAGACATTGGTAATGAGGTTGATTTATTCTCACTAGCTGATGAGCTTCCTCAAACTGAAGACTTACTTGCCGGTGACGACGATGCGCCAATTATAAAGCTGATTAATGCCATGCTCAGTGAGGCAATTAAAGAAGGTGCCTCTGATATTCACATTGAAACATTTGAGCAAGAGCTGGTTATTCGTTTTCGGGTGGATGGCGTACTCAAAGAAGTTTTAAAACCTAATCGTAAACTAGCCTCTTTGCTGGTATCGCGTATTAAAGTAATGGCCAAACTCGATATCGCAGAAAAACGTATACCGCAGGATGGTCGCATTAGTTTGCGTATTGCAGGACGCGCAGTAGATGTGCGTGTATCGACTATGCCATCGAGCTTTGGTGAGCGCGTGGTACTGCGTTTGCTTGATAAAAACAATGCACGTTTAAATCTAGAAGACTTAGGTATGACAGCTCGAAACCGAGAGCTGTTTGCCGACTTAATTAGCAAGCCTCACGGTATAATCTTAGTTACAGGCCCTACAGGCTCTGGTAAAAGTACTACTTTATATGCAGGTATGAGCCAAATTAACTCGCGGGATCGCAATATTTTAACGGTTGAAGATCCCATTGAGTATGAAATCCCAGGTATTGGCCAAACACAGGTTAATACCAAGGTTGATATGACTTTTGCCCGTGGCCTACGCGCTATTTTACGTCAAGATCCTGATGTGGTTATGGTTGGTGAAATACGTGACTTAGAAACCGCTCAAATTGGTGTACAAGCATCGCTGACTGGTCACTTAGTTATGTCTACATTGCATACCAATACCGCCTCAGGTGCAATTACCCGTATGGAAGATATGGGTGTTGAGCCATTCTTATTGTCGTCTTCATTACTGGGGGTATTATCCCAGCGCTTAGTACGTACCTTATGCAATAGCTGTAAAGAAGGGCATATTGCAGATGAGCGTGAATGTGAATTACTCGGCGTACCGTTTGATAATGCTCCGACGATTTACCGCGCGGTAGGGTGTGAAGAGTGTAACTTTAACGGTTATCGTGGTCGTACAGGTATTCACGAATTATTAGTCGTTGATGAAACTATTCGTGAAATGATCCACAGCGGTAAAGGTGAGCAAAGCGTAGAGAAATATATTCGTAAACGCAGCCCAAGTATTCGTCAAGATGGCTGCAGCCGCGTACTTGCGGGTAAAACAACGCTTGAAGAAGTATTACGCGTAACCCGTGAGGAAGGCTAACAATGGCGGCGTTTGAATACCGTGCATTAGATGGCCGGGGAAAAGAAAAAAAAGGAATTTTAGAAGCGGATACAGCAAAGCAAGTTCGCCAACTTTTACGCGATCAAAAGCTAACCCCCCTCGAGGTGGTGCCAGCTGCTCAAGATGATAAACAAGTTCGAGGTCAAAAAGCGCCATTATTAGGCTCTTTATTTAAGCCGACAATATCAACGTCAGATCTTGCTTTGATTACACGTCAACTTGCGACCCTAATTCAGTCAGCCTTACCCGTTGAGGGTGCCGTGATGGCGGTTGCTGAGCAGTGTGAAAAACCACGGCTAAAACGTATGTTAATGTCTGTGCGATCTAAAGTGGTGGAAGGGTATACGCTTGCTGATGGGATGAGTGAATTTCCGCATGTATTTGACGATTTATACCGTGCAATGGTGGCCGCAGGTGAAAAGTCAGGTCACTTAGATCAAGTACTTAACAGATTGGCTGATTACACCGAGCAACGCCAACATATGCGTAGCCAAATTACGCAAGCGATGGTGTATCCCATTATTTTGGTCGTGTTCGCTATTGGTATTGTTTCAGTATTATTAGGTACTGTGGTGCCTAAAATACTAAAAACGTTTGAAAAAACCAAACAAGTATTACCTTGGACAACCGAATGGGTCATGGCGGGTAGTCATTTTGTACAAAACTATTGGTTTGTTAGTTTATTAGCGATCACAGCGATTGCTATTGGAATTAAATATGCACTTAAAAAGCCTAAAGTACGGTTTTGGTGGGATGCAAAAGTATTACATATGCCAGGCATGGGTAAGGTTGCCAGAGGGATTAACACAGCGCGCTTTGCCCGTACATTAAGTATTTTATCGTCAAGCTCAGTGCCGCTACTTGAAGGAATGCGTATTTCAGGTGGGGTGTTGGTTAACGAAAAAATAAAGCAAGCAGTGGCAGATGCCGCAGAAAGAGTCAGTGAAGGGGCGAGTCTTCGTGCTTCACTACAGCAAACTAAGTTGTTTCCACCAATGATGCTACATATGATAGCCAGTGGTGAAAAGTCCGGTGAACTTGAGCAAATGTTAGAGCGTGCTGCTAACAATCAAGATCGCGAGTTTGAAAGTATGGTTAATGTGTCATTAAAATTATTGGAACCGGCAATGATTGCCTCTATGGCAGTGATTGTGCTTTTCATAGTAATGGCAATTTTGCAGCCAATTATGGCAATGAACAAGGCCGTAGGTCTTTAAGTATTTTTTATATTAATGATTTAAACAAATCATTTTTGCTTAGTGTTTTTAGAATAACGAGGTAATAACGTGAATAAACAATCAGGTTTTTCTTTATTAGAAGTCATGGTGGTACTGGTTATCATCGGTATGATCATGTCGATTGTGGCACCTAATATTATGGGCCAGCAAGAAGAAGCGGCTATTGATAAAGCGCATTTAGATATTCAGCAGTTAGAAGATGCTATGAGTTTGTACAAGCTTAAAAATAAAAGCTACCCAAGTACAGAGCAAGGTTTAGAGGCATTAGTTACTAAAACCAGTATTGAGCCCATTCCAAAGCGTTTTCCTGATGGTGGCTTTATTAGCAAGTTACCGGAAGATCCATGGGGTAATAATTACCAATTAATCAGCCCTGGAGAAATAGGTAAATTTGATATCTTTTCGATGGGTCCAGATGGCGAACCAGCCACCGAAGATGACATTGGTAATTGGGATGAAGATAAGCAGTAATGACCAATAACTTTACCATGCACTTAAACATAATACATTGGGGCTTGCCATGCAGGTAAGCCCTAAGCACCTGAGTGCAAAGCATTATGGTTTTAGTTTAATAGAAATTTTAGTGGTATTGGTGATCATCGCCTTTGCCATCAAAATGGTGGTATACAGCTTAGATGGCGGCGCTGAAGAAGCGTTAGACAAGCAAGCAAATAGGCTGCATACCACCATTAATGCCGCATCGGAATTTGCGGTGCTTAATCAAATAGAATTAGGCCTTTTAGTTGAGCAAAATACACTTGAATTTTTAGTTTTTGATGGCGAAAAGTGGACCAGCTTTGATCGTGAAGCTTTATTTAAGCCAATTGAGATCGAACCCCAATTTAAATTAACACTTAATCTTGAAGACCTACCTTGGGCACAAGATAACTTACTAGAGCAGTCAAATTGGCGTGAGCTAATGAGTGGTAACAATGAAGACAGTTTATTAGAGCTTAAAAAGTTAAAAGTACCGCAAGTGCTTATTTTATCCTCTGCCGATGTAAGTGCGTTTCAGCTCATGCTTGAATTAAAAGATCAGTCAGAGCCGGTGTACTTTATTGAAGGTAAATTTGCAGCCCCAGTCGATTTTCGTCGAGAGCCCCAATAATGAAAAAATACCACGGGTTTACATTATTAGAAGTCTTAGTTGCACTGAGTATTTGTGCCATGGCGGGTATTGCGGCAATGCAAGCAACCGGTGAGCATATTCATCACTTATCAAGTATTGAAGAACAAACGTATGGCTCATGGGTCGCTGAGAATGTATTGGTAGAACAACGAACGAAAGGCGAAAAATGGCAAGGTAAAAATGGTACCCGCGGCAGTGAGATGATGGCGGGTATTGAATGGTTTTGGCGCCAAGATGTTGTGCCCACTGCCGACAAGAGCTTTGTAAAAGTCACTATTAATGTGTTTACGGATGATAAGTACGAAAATTCAATTTATGAGTTAAGCACTTACTTAAATAAAGGTAAGCTTTAAGTGAAGCAGCGCGGTTTTACATTATTAGAAGTGATGGTGGCACTGGGTGTGCTGGCGTTTGTGATTATGGCCACCCACCAAATACTTGATACCACAACGCGAGCTAAACAAGCATCAGATGAAAAAATTGCTGAACTAAATGGCTTACAAACTGCATTTAGATTGATGGATCAAGACTTTAGCCAAATGACTAAACGCCAAGTACGTAATGAAGCTGGAGATTTTCAAGAGGGATACTTACTTGCTGGACGCTACATTTTAGAAAGCCAGCTTGATGGTATTGCCTTTGTACGTGATGGTTGGATGAATCCCATTAACTTACTTCCTCGCTCAGAGTTACAAGCTGTTGGTTATCGCGTCATTGATGACAAGTTAGAACGCGTATATCGCATTTATGTCGATCAACTCGATAATATGGAGCCTCGTAGCCAAGTTATTTTAGCCGCAGTCGAAGAGCTTAAATTTGAGTTTTTAGATGGTAGCGGTAAGTGGCAAGAAGACTGGCAAATTAAGGCATTACCTAAAGCCGTTGCGGTAACTATAAAGCAAATGGACGCAGAACCAATTAGGCGTGTGTTTTTAGTGCCAGGACTCGGTAAAGAGCTACCTAAACCAGTAACTGAGGGGACTAACCCGTCGCAACCTAATGGCCGAGGTACGCCTTGATGAACCAACAATCTTCGCGCGGCGCGGCTTTGGTTATTGTGTTATTTATTGTCGCGCTTGCAGCTATTTTAGCCGTTGAAATGAGTGCTAATTTAATGGTGCAAGTACAAAGAAGTACCAATTTACAAAGTCAGCAACAAGCGAAATGGTATGCCTATGGTGCTGAAGAGCTAGCAATTAAAGGTTTAATTCAAAGTAAAAAAGACGATCCAGAAAAAACCACATTAGCGCAGCCGTGGGCAAAGCAAGGTGATGTTAAGTACCCTGTTGAGAACGGCACTTTAAGCGGCCAGTTGACTGATTTACAAGCGTGTTTAAATTTAAACGCGCTTGGGGTTGAGCCAGACCCAAATAGCGGTAATAAAACTAACCCAGCACATAAAGCGTTGTTTGCTATTTTAGAAAATATAGATGATTTACCCAGTGATGAATCAGAAGAAGGGATGGCCGACAGTGTGTTTGATTGGCTTGATGAGAACAGTATAACCTATCGCTCTGGTGCCGAAGAGGGGGAGTATTTATCTCGTCAGTTTCCATATATGACGGCTAATAGCTTATTTGCATCGGTGTCTGAACTGCGTTTAATTAAAGGGTTTAATCCTTTGGTTATGGAAAAAGTGCTGCCTTTTGTCTGTGTGATCCCAGGTAGCACATTACTTTCAATCAATGTTAATACAATCACTGAAGAGCAAGCATTATTACTCAGTGGCTTAATAGATGAGCTTAGTGTTTCAGGCGCTCAAGCGGTAATTGCAGCGCGTCCTGAAAATGGTTTTGATAATATTGAAGAGTTTTTTGAATCTGTATTACAACAAGGTGGTAAAAACATCAAAGTAGTAGAAAAACTTTTTAGTGTGAAAAGTGAATATTTTAAATTACAAACGCAGGCAAAATTTGTTGATTTGCGTTTTTCGATGACCACATTACTGTATGCCAGCAATGGCGAGGTAACGATACTGGCGCGAAAATTTGGAGGCGTACAGTGACAGAGATACTGTTGATCCGCACGGGTCAAACCGAACAAGACTTACTTAACTGGTTAATATACTCACCACAAGAACAAGAAATAATAGCCAGTGGCGAGTTACAAAATGCCAGCCAGTTAAGTGAGTTAACTGAAAAAGCATCAACCCGAGAGCTCGTGGTACTTTTACCATGCGACCAAGTGCAATTAAAAACGGTGATACTGCCAACTAAATGGAACCGTAAGCTAGAGCAAGCACTGCCTTATATGCTCGAAGAGGATATTGCCTGTGATATAGACGATATCTATATAGCGCTAGGGGAGCCGACAATGGTTGAAGCGCAGCATGCAATTAGGGTTGCGCTAATGAATCGCGATTGGTTTGAGCACTGGTTAGAGGTGTTTGAGCAACACCAGCTCACTGCTCATAAAATAGTGCCGGATGGCTTGTTATTGCCCAGTGCAGAAGAGCCTTGTGTAGCGGCAATTGAGCTCAACAAGCAATGGCTATTTAAAAAAGGTGACTGGCATATCGGTGCGGTTGAAAGCAGCTGGTTAAAGGAATATCTAACGGCTTTAGGTAACCCTGATATAAAACATTACAGCCCTGCAGAGCAATTTCCCGAAACGCTTACTTTGCATCCGCAAACCAGTGACTATGAGCTGCCGTTAGCATTATTTGCTAAGCAGTTAGATCAGCTTAAATTTAATTTGCGTCAAGGGCCTTACACGATTAAAAAGAAAACGGCTTTATGGTGGGGTTACTGGAAAAGTGCCACCATAATTAGTGTTATTGCTTTGCTATCGAGTGTGGCTATTAAAGCGGTTGAATTACATCAGCTTAATTCGCAGCTTGAGGTAGCTAAATCACAAGTAGTAGAGCGATTTCAAAAAGCCTTTCCAGGCACGCGGGTGCGCCCTCACTTAATTAAAAATCAAATACAGGGGGCACTGGATAAAGTACAAGGTACGAGCGATGCTGGCTTTTTAGATTTAACCAGCAAGCTGGTGAGTGTATTTTCACAAGTGAGCGAATTTACACCGCAAACCTTACGTTTTGATAAGCGCCGTAATGAATTACGTATTCGTGCTCGTGCAAAAGACTTTCAAACCTTTGGTAAGGTTAAAGCCATTCTTGAGCAGCAAGGTGTGACTGTTGAGCAGGGGTCGTTAAATAATGATGGTGATTATATCGTCGGCGAAATTAGACTGCGAGGTGCACAATGAAACAGCAGTTCATGAAATATTGGGGTTCATTAAAAGAACAAGAGCAGCAGTTAATAATGGTTGCGGGTGGTGTATTTATTATTTTTGTTTTGGTAATGGGTATATTTAGACCCTTAAATACGGCAATAGAAAATGCGCAACAATCACAAATAAAACAGCAAGAATTGCTAGCATGGGTAGACGACAGTATCGTTAAACTTAAAGCAGCAGGTAAAGCGCAAGCGGTGAGCAATCAAAACCTCAGCCAAATAGTGAATAATACGCGCGGTCGTTACAGCATTAATATTAGTAAAATGCAGCCAAATGATAATTCACTTCGTTTAACACTCGACTCAGTTGAGTTTAATCAATTAATCCAATGGATTGACGAGCTGGTTAATCAGCATGGTTTAAGCGTAGAAAATTTAGATTTAAGCCAAGATGATAAATCCGGTTATGTACGCGTTAGCCGTTTAGTATTAGAGAAGTAGTTAATGAAAAAAATAATAATTTTATCCATCGTTTTTGTAATTAGCTTTCTTGTTTTTAGCGTTATTAAATTGCCCGCTGCAGTGGCTTTAAATTTTGCTAAACCTTACTTACCTGCGCAGTTAGAGGTAGGGCAAACTTTTGGTACGCTATGGCAAGGTCAAATAATGCAGCTTCGCTTTCAAGGTGAACAGTTGAACAATGTACGTTGGGATATATCAGGCTGGTCAATCTTTAAAGCTCAAGTAAATACTAACTTACGTTTTGGTAATCCTCGCGAACGTGATGACATTTCTGGGTATGCAGATATTAGTTATTCTCTCACAAATGATGAACTTAGAATAACTGATACTGTAGTGCGTTCAACGGTTGAGCGTGCTATGCAGCGCATTGATTTACCGTTACCGGTTACTGCTAAAGGGCGTGTAATTTTAGAGCTCGATGAATACGTTTCAGGCGCTCCTTATTGTCAATCATTACAAGGTGAAATGGCCAGCCCTGATATTGATGTGCAAGGGCTAACTGGCTGGTTTAATATAGGCGATTTAAGCGGTAAGTTAAGTTGTAAGTCGGGCGATGTTGCTATACTCATCGAGCCAGACAATAGATTAGGGCTAGAAGCAGATGCTACACTAAAGGCTAATTTTGACTTTAAAGTTGCGGGATATGTTAAACCTGATCTCACTTTACCCAAAGAGGTACATGACGCGGTGAAGTTTTTAGGCAGACCAGATAACCAAGGTCGGTATCCACTTAAATTTTAATATTTTATATAAAGAGTTTTAATGCAAATACCTCAGTTTACTGAGCAGCATGCCAAGCTGCTCAGCGAGTTTTTAAATACCCAATCAGGCGCAATGAGCCTTATTCAAAGCCAAGGTTATTTATTTGGCACTATTTGTTCACCTGAGCCATTAGAAGTACATCAATGGTTAGAGCAAATTCTACCTAATACCGCGAATGACCTTGATGAAGACATGTTGTTTTTGTTTATGGCATTACATCATCAAGTAAGTGAACAAGTATTTGAACTTGGTTATAAGTTACCCGCTGAGTTTGACCTTGAGTTTTGTCAGCAGTGGTCTGCAGGTTTTTTAACTGCAAGCCAAACGTATACTCATAAGTTACTCCAGAGTGAGCAACTAGATATTCAATACAAGCAAGCGCTTGAAAGTGCACAGGCGACTCTTAGCTTTTTTGCATTAGATAAACCAACGATTGCACAGATTGCACAGCAAAATAATATCGATGAATTACATTTGTGTGCGCAGCAGTATGAATTAATGGGCGACTTTGCGTTAGGTTTTGCTGAACTTATAGAAATTGTCGCGCTTAATAGTGGTTTGTATACCGATGAAGGGTGGGATGAATAGGTAGGTACAGCCTTAAGCGCCAATCTCTAATTCGATATCAGTGCAACCTTGTTTGCACTGTATTACTCCCTTACCAGGTTCGCTGGTGGCTAAATTTAACGTTAATACACCTTGGCAATGCTCACATTTAAGTGTTTTACCTTGTGCCAACTGCTTAAGCATAGTGCGGTGCTTGTGAAATGAGTTACTTGCTTTTTTATTTAATCCAGAAAAATCCATTATTTCACTCTCGCTTGCGCTAATGACTCTTTGATAATGCGACATACCGTTGTTAAACGTTCTGAATAAAAGTAGAGGTTTAGATCGCCTTGACGACAATAGCGTAGTTCAAACAACTTTACTGATTCATCATTGGTAAAGGTTTTATCAATATAGTCTTCTTCGGATCTGGAAAGTGCTAACTGTTTATTGATTTTGTTTCTTGTCATGGTTGCGACAGGAAAACGATCGACTTTAGTTGTGCTGCTTAACAAGCCTATACCATCACCGAGTAAGCGCTCACGAGGCTCTTTTACCAAGGGGTGATCAATGGTAAAAAATGCTAGGATCACAACCACTAGTATAAAAAATTTCTTCATAAATACACAAACCTTGATCCAAACAACACGTTAGTAGCCGGCAAGTGTAATAAAATACACCTTAAAAGCAAGTCACAAGTTGAATAAATTATTAGCAATCTAGTCAGTAATTTTAGCCAATATGCGTATAATAAGGGGAGTAATTAGATACTTCTGAAATATCTGAAAGTATACAAGTGCGACCTAAAGCGTATTATGTTTAGCATGTAAGTTGCTACACTTAGGCGAAAAGTACAAAAAGATTGCTGAATTTTTATTTCCTAGCGGCGTTGAGGAACTTCAATGGATAAGCAAATTAAAGTAAAAAACATACCAACAGAGGTTAAGATCCAAAAAACCGATCTGAGCCGTCAAGAAGATAGATTTAACCCACGCAACCGTATTTATGTGCGTGCTGTTTCAGGACTCCATCAATTACTAAGACAACGTATTGGCTTTTTAGGCATGCTGGCGTTTATGTTATTGCCATGGATCAACTTTAACGGTCAACAAGCTGTTTTATTTGAGCTAATGGAGCAAAAATTTAATATTTTTGGCTTAACCCTATGGCCACAAGATTTCACCATTCTTGCATTTATATTTATGCTAGCAGCGTTTGCCTTATTTCTGGTTACCACTTTTTATGGTCGAGTATGGTGTGGCTATACATGTCCGCAAACAGTATGGACCTTCATTTTTATTTGGTTTGAAGAAAAGTTTGAGGGCAGCGCTAACCAACGTAAAAAGTTAGATCAACGGCCGATGGATTTTGACAAGTTCTGGCGTAAAACGGCTAAGCACACTAGTTGGGTATTATTTTCTTTATATACTGCGTTAACGTTTGTTGGTTACTTCACGCCTATTCGCGAACTACTGCCTGAATTTGTTACCTTTAATGTAGGCGGTTATGCCTTAGTTAGTATCATTGTATTTACTATTTGTACTTATGGTAACGCTGGGTGGATGCGAGAAATTATGTGTTTACATATATGCCCGTATTCACGTTTTCAGTCAGCAATGTTTGATAAAGACACCTTTACTGTAAGCTATGATGAAACTCGTGGTGAAAACCGAGGGCCACGTTCTCGTAAACAAGACCCTAAAGAGTTAGGTTTAGGTGACTGTATTGACTGTAACTTGTGTGTGCAGGTTTGCCCAACCGGGATTGATATTCGTAATGGTTTGCAATATGAGTGCATAAACTGTGGCGCTTGTATTGATGCCTGTGACGGCGTAATGGATAAAATGAATTACCCTCGAGGCCTTATCTCTTACACCACCGAGCGTAATTTAGAAACACCGGAGAATAAAACCCATCCGCTGCGTCCAAAGCTGATTGGTTACAGTGTTATTTTAATCTTACTTACCGGTGCGCTGGTTGCTAATATCGCCATGCGTAAAACCATGGACTTTGATATTATTCGCGACCGCAATCAGTTGTATCGTGTCGATTTTAATGGTTTAGTTGAAAACACCTACACCTTAAAAGTAATTAACAAAGCACAATACGAGCAAACATTCTCTATTGATGTAACAGGGTTAGATAATTATAAATACTTAGGTGATACTACCTTTACAGTAAACGCTGGTGAATCGCATAATGTACCGCTATCACTGGTAATGGATCCTTATGATTTAAAAGCGCCAATGACCGAGTTTAACTTTGTGTTGTCGCCAATAAACGAGCCCGATAATAAAGTATCGCAGCCAAGCAACTTTTTTAAGGCTCGATAAGTCGCTTTATTAAAGGCAAACGAGCACTGTTATTAACAAAAAAGCGGGATATTCCCGCTTTTCTTTTTATATAAGAAATATATGAGTAAATTTAGCTTTATTGACTTAACCCCAGATCTTATTTTGGATGCCATAGAAAGCGTGGATATTTATGCTGAGTCAGGGTTGTTAGCGCTAAATAGCTACGAGAATCGGGTGTATCAATTTGTGGCCGAGGGTGCAAAGCGTTACGTCGTTAAGTTTTATCGCCCTGAGCGCTGGAGCAAAGCGCAAATTCAAGAAGAGCATGACTTTGCTTTTGAACTAGCCGCCGCTGAAGTACCGGTGGTGGCGCCAATAAAACACAATGGGCAAAGCTTGTTTGAACATCAAGGGTATTTATTTACTTTGTTCCCAAGTGTAGGCGGGCGTTTATTTGAGGTGGACAATTTAGATCAACTCGATGTGCTCGGGCGTTTAATCGGTCGTATGCATCAAGTAGCCAAAACGAAACCCTTTACCCAAAGACCGACCGTTACCTGTGATGAATATTTAGATACAGCTAAAGTTCATTTACAAAAAAGTAAGTTAGTCCCTATGGGATTAGAGACTTCCTTTTACACTATTTTAGATTTAGTCATTGCTCAAACTCAACAGCAATATAAAAATGTAGAAGGCATTCGCTTACATGGTGACTGCCATGCTGGTAATATCCTATGGGCAGGAGATGCATTAATGTTTGTTGACTTAGACGATAGCCGTCAAGGTCCTGCAATTCAAGATTTATGGATGATGCTCAGTGGCGATCGACAAACACAGCTGTTACAGTTAGACACTTTAGTGAATGCATATGAAGAGTTTTGCGATTTTGATCACTCACAACTTAAGCTGATCGAACCGCTTCGCGCTATGCGTATGATTCATTACATGGGGTGGGTTGCAAAACGTTGGAGTGATCCTGCTTTTGTACGGAACTTTTCATGGTTTGCAGATGACAAATACTGGGAGCAACAAATTTTAGCGCTTAAAGAGCAGTTTGCAGCTTTGCAAGAAGCCCCGTTAAAATTATTGCCATAATATTTTTATTTAAAAAGAAGTATAACGAGATATTCATGCTTAAAAAATTAAAACTAAGTTTACTGATCCTATGTTTACCTTTTGCAGCATTAGCTGCTAACTTTGAAGCGGGTAATCAATACACTGTAATTGATGTTGAAAAAAGTAAAACCCCGAATGTAACCGAGTTTTTCTCTTTCTATTGCCCACATTGTTTTAAATTTGAGCCGGTAGCCAAAGGGATTGCAGAAAACTTACCTGAAGGGGCTGAATTTGTAAAAAATCATGTCAACTTTTTGGGAGGCGTTTCACCACAAGCGCAAAGTAATTTAAGCTTTGCTTACTTAATCGCAAAGAAACACGGTCAAGCTGAAGCGGTAACAGCGCAAATTTTTAAAAGCATTCATATACAACGTGCGCCATTAACTGAAATTAAAGACGTTAAAAAGTTATTAGAGCTTAATGCTATTGATAACACGACGTTTGATAACGACATCGCCAGTTTGCCTATCATAGCAGCTGAACGTGCCATGCAAGATAAGCAGAATAAATATTCTGAACTTGGTGCATTAACTGGCGTGCCTACATTTATCGTAAATGACAAATATAAAATCAATATTAATACAATCAAGAGCCAACAAGAACTTGATGAGTTAATTAGCTTTTTACTAAAACTATAATTTTTGGAGCACCACAATAATGATCAAATTAGTTAAAGCAGGGTTACTTGCTGTATTACTCCCTTTAGCTGCAACCAGTTTTGCTGCCACTTACGAAGAGGGCGTGCATTACGATGTCGTCTCTGATCGTGCAACCAGAAAACCAGAAGTAAAAGAGTTTTTCTCTTTTTACTGTCCTGCATGTAATAACATGGAACCACTGCTGGCCGAGATCAAACCTAAGCTAGATAAAAACGTAAAGTTTAAGAAAAGCCATGTAGATTTTGTGGGTGTACGTGACCCAGAACATCAAACCATGATCAGCCAAGCATTAGCTACAGCTGAAGTACTACCTCAAAAAGATAAAATTATTTCAGCGATGTTTGATCATATCCATGCAAAGCGCGCTCGTTTTAATGAGCTTGCAGATGTAAAAGATGTATTTTTAGCTCAAGGCGTAGATGGCGACAAGTTTGATAAATTATTTGAAAGCTTCTCGGTACGTACACTTAGCTCTAAAATGAAACGTGACCAAGATTACTTTAAAGGCAAAGGGGCACTACGTGGCGTTCCTACGTTTATCGTTAATGGTAAATACAAGCTTAACTTAGGTGGTGAGTCAGGCATTTCATCGCCAGAAGATGTAAGCGCACTCATTAATTACTTAGCAAATAAATAAGTAGTTTGGTTAAATAACAAAGCTCCTTAAGGAGCTTTTTTATTCTTACAACGTGCGCTGTTTAATGCTTTTTTTATTTACGTTGTAAAAACACACCAGATTCAATGTGGTGTGTATAAGGGAACTGATCAAATATTGCAAAGCGCTTAACCTCGTGGGTTTGCGTTAAGTGTTCAAGGTCACGCTCTAATGTGTCTGGGTTACATGAGATATAAATAATATTTTCATAATTAGCCACTAAGTCACACGTAAGCGTGTCCATGCCTGCTCTAGGCGGGTCGACTAAGATGGTTTGGCAGTTGTAACTACTCAAGTCAATGCCATCTAAGCGAGAGAAAGTACGCTCGCCTTTCATTGCCTGAGTAAACTCTTCGCTCGACATGCGAATAATATCTAAGTTAGTTACTTGGTTTTGAGCAATATTATATTGCGCTGAATGCACAGACGATTTTGATATTTCTGTTGCCAGCACTTTATTAAATGAGCCCGCAAGTGCAATTGAAAAGTTTCCGTTACCACAATACAGCTCTAGTAAATCATTGTTTAGTGGTTTACATAACTCTTGTGCCCACTCCAACATCTTAATATTTACCTTCGCATTAGGCTGAGTAAAGCTATTTTCTACCTGCTGATAGATTAGCTCTTGGCCATTCACCATTAAGCGCTCAGTAACAAAGTCATCGCCCAATTTTTCTTTTTGCTTACGTGCACGGCCAATAAAGTCAATTTTGTATTGGCTGCTTAGCTTTTCCTTTAAGGCATTGATCTCAGTTAACCAGTGTTCATCAAGTGGCTTGTGATAAAGCAAGCTCACTAAAATTTCACCACTGAGGGTTGATAAATAATCTATTTGAAATAGCTTACGACGTAGTACTTCGCAGTCTTTTAAATTATCAATCATCACCTGCATAATTTCACCTACTAAAGGAGCTGCAGGGTCAAAGGTATCAACACGTATTTTATCTTTTGTTTGTTGATCAAACATAATATGAAACAGATCGTCACCATCGTGCCATACTCTAAATTCTGCACGTTGGCGGTAGTTAATGGGCTCAGAGCTAAATACTTCTAACTGTTTTACACCAAAACGTTGAAATTGCTCTGTAATACGCTGCTCTTTTTCATTTAATTGTGCATCGTACTGCGTGGTATCTATATTTATAACTGCCATTAACGGTATAACCTTATCGTTGAGATCTGTTTATCGGCGCTATTGTAGGGAGCGAAGCGTATTTGTCTAGTTTTGATCAAATATAGTGAGCTTTTTTTGAGCATTTTACTACAGTATAGGCTTACTTGGCCGATATAAGGGTAAGTCTAAATAGGAGTCTTCTCATGAAAATAGGTAACTTTAGTTTTGTTCCAAACAGTAATGCTAATAAATACAATACTAAACAAGCAATGCCACAGCCTAAAATAGACTCGCCACCAACTAGTTATCAGCAACGAGGAAAAGAACTGGCTGCTGCCGTATTAGGTGACAAAATGGCAAAAGAATTAGGTTTGCCGGTCGCTGAAACCAAAAAAGACAAACCACTGTTTGATTTTAATGAAGTCGTAAAAAATGTTTTAGACTTTGTTACAAGCTCGGTAAAAAAAGCCAAAGCCAATGGTGCCGATAACGACAAACTACAAGATATGCTAAATCAGGCACGTAAAGGAGTGCAGACGGGTGTTGATGAGGCTGTGGATGAATTAAAAGGCATGGGCGTATTTAATCAAGAACTTGAAGAGGGTATTGATAAATCTAAAGAGGGTATCTTTAGTGGCCTCGATAAATTTGAGCAGAACTTATTTAACCCACAACCTGCAAGCGTAACTGTTAGTCAGGCGCAATATGTAAGTTTAAGCAATAGTGCTGATTATACATTTACCACAGCAGAAGGTGATGAGGTGAGTATTAGCTTTGCAGATGCTTACCAATCGCAATCATCTAGTCGCTATCAAAAAACAGATGATTCACAATCATTTAGTACGCAATTTTCTGAATCCCGTGAGCTCTCTTTCTCGATGTCAGTAAACGGTGAGCTTAATGAAGACGAGCAGCAAGCCATAAATGATTTAATGGCAGAGTTACAAGATGTAAGTAAAACCTTTTTCAGTGGTGATTTAGACAAAGCATTTGAACAAGCCCAAGAACTCAGTTTAGGGAATGAACAGCTGGTGGCATTCTCAATGGACTTACGTCAAAGCAAAACCGTTGCTGCCATTAAAGAGTATGAACAAATTAAGCCAACATCAGAAAAAGCCATTGCCGAAACTGTTGCCCCTTTTAATGATGATCTAAAATCGGCTTACTCTAAAGCGCAAACCCTAGGATTAGAAAGTCAGCTATCAGGTATCATTCAATGGCTAAATCAAGATCAACAAGAAATAGATAAACTGGTTGATTACACTAACACCATGTTTGAAAACTTAGATAAATTAAACGCCGCTACTGCAAAGCTAGGCACTGAGTAAAACTACTTTCTTTTACAAAAGCTACATGGCAAACTGCCGTTCTTAGTAAAGAGTAGGAATGGTAGTTTGTCAGCGCACATCATGGTATTTGATTCAGGTATAGGTGGAACCACCGTGCTTGAGCATATTCAGCAAAGCATTCCTCATGCTCAATACAGCTATTTTATGGATAATGCATTATTGCCATATGGCGCACAGTCGCAACAAACCATCATTCATCGCCTATGTGGATTGATTCAATTTATTAAAGATGAGTCACTAAATGTCGACTTAATTGTTATAGCCTGCAATACCGCCTCAACATCAGCGTTAAGTTCGGTACGTCAAATTACCGATATTCCTATTGTTGGGGTAGTACCTGCAATTAAACCCGCAGCGCAATTAACGCAATCAAAGCATATAGGTTTATTGGCAACTCCCGCAACGGTATCAAGCCCGTATACTGATGCACTTATAAAAGAATATGCCTCATCGATAACCACAAGTTTATATAGTAGTGTTGAACTGGTTACTTTGGCAGAGACTCTCTTTTTTACCCAGCACTTAGATCTCGATAAGTTGCACACTGAGTTAGACCGATTAAATATTAATAAAGATATCGATGTACTGGTATTAGGCTGTACTCACTTTCCTATTTTAGCTAAACCAATTAGTGATTACTTTAATACGCAAGTACAGTTATTAGACTCTGGTGCGGCCATTGCTAAGCGAGTTAGTTCTTTACTCAAATTAAGTGATAATCAAGCAGGCATAAAAAAGCCGCTGCACTATTATGCAACGGCTGATGTATGTAGTGATAAACTAGCGGTTAAGCAAGTTACACTGTTTGATCCGACTCTGAACGATAAGAGTTAGAATCATCTTCTTGTTTTTGTTTTGCTTCACGTACTTTCAAAGTACGTTGTTGGAACTCACTATCGTTTAGCTTAGCAATTGCATTATCAGCATCTGCTTGTGCCATTTCAACAAAGCCAAAACCGCGACGCTTGCCAGTATTCTTATCTTTTAACAAACGAACGTTAAATACTTTGCCTTGCTCTTCAAATAAAGTACGAACTACACCTTCATTTGCACGATAAGGAAGATTGCCAACATAAAGTGTTTTTGTTTTTACTTCGGCTTCTTCTGTACTTACTGATGACATTGCAGCAATAACAAGTCCACCAATTAATAAACCGGCACCGAATAGAAGTGCAGGGTCTAATGCTAGGCTTGCAAGTGCAAACTTAACGATAACAAAACCAACAACAGAAAGAATAACTGCGAAGATAAAAGATTTTTGATCGGGTAATTTCATTTTTGATCTACCAATAAACAGGAAATAAACATTAATTTAACATTGTGAACTTGCTATCTTAACGTCTTAATTGAACATAGCAATGAAATTTATAGCAAATAGTTAATAAGAGTGTAAAAAGTAACCGATAGTAAGGAGTTTCTTTACTATTTCACCCTCATTTGTTTGAAACTTGAGCAAACGATAAAAAGATCTAAAAAAAAGGTTGATCTGTTTTCGGATCTCCCTATAATGCGACCCCACTGAGACGGCAGAGCGCAACGCATAGCGGGGCACGAGCTAATCAGAGAGTTAAGTAAAACTTAAGTTTAAATCATCGCAAGAAAGTTTAAAATTAAGTGTTGACTCGAAAAATAAAGGATGTATTATACGC
>NZ_LYRQ01000005.1:0-112384 GCF_001661605.1 Pseudoalteromonas sp. MQS005
GATGCAGAGCAACCCGCTGCTGCAGAGAGTGAAGACGCGGATATTGACAGCTTAGTAGATGAAGATGACGAAGTAGATATTGACGATGTACTGGATGCGGAGCAACCTGAAAGTGATGTTCATGATTCTGAAATAGATCATGCATTGGCGGACTCAATTGAAGATTTAACTGACGCGCAAGAAGAGTTAAATAGTGAAGATGTAGAATCTATCGCTTCATCTTTTGCTGAGCCAGAAGTAGAGCCAGAGCCAGGCGTTGAAGCTGAGCCGGAGCTTGAAGAAGAACCTGAACTTGAAGTAGAACCAGAGCTTGAAGCTGAACCTGAACTTGAAGTAGAGCCTGAGCTTGAAGCAGCAGAGCCAGAACTTGAAGCTGAACCTGAACTTGAAGTAGAACCTGAACTTGAAGTAGAGCCTGAACTTGAAGTAGAACCTGAACTTGAAGTAGAACCAGAGCTTGAAGCAGAGCCAGAACTTGAAGTAGAGCCTGAGCTTGAAGCAGAGCCTGAACTTGAAGTAGAACCAGAGCTTGAAGCAGAACCAGAGCTTGAAGTTGAGCCGGAGCTTCAAGCAGAACTTGAACCTGAGCCTGAGTTTGACGTTGGATCTGAAGGTGATTTTACCGATACATCTTCTACATTACTCGATCAAGAGGATGCCTTAGATGAATTTAACGATGAAAACCTTGAAAGTATTGATGATCTGTTAAGTGAGTTAGAACAACCTACCGACGACTATGTAGAAACACCAGATTGGTCAGTTGATGGTGTAGATGATGAACTTAAAGCAGAGCCTGAACTTGAAGCAGAGCCTGAACTTGAAGTTGAGCCAGAACTTGAAGCAGAGCCTGAACTTGAAGTAGAACCTGAACTTGAAGCAGAGCCAGAGCCTGAGCTTGAAGTAGAACCAGAGCTTGAACAAGATCCTGAGTTTGACGTTGAATCAGAAGATGACTTTACCGATACGTCTTCAACCTTACTCGACCCAGAAAATGCGCTCGACGAGTACGACGGTGAAAACTTTAAAAGCGTTGATGATCTTTTAAGTGAACTTGAGCAAACAAGCGATGAAGATGAACACGTTCCTGATTGGTCACTCGACGATTTAAACGATGAGCTTGATGAAGATGAAATTGATTTAGGTGATGATCCGCTTGCTGGTGATATCCAAAACAATGATTTATCGACAGATGACGATGAGCTATACGAGCCAGAAATAGTTACACCGAGTGAAGAGCTTGAAGAATATCCTGAGTTAGAGCTTGATGATGAGTTGCCTTTATCTGATGAAGAGCATCAATCACTAACACCAGAAGAGCTACAAGGTGATAATTTAGACGGTGATGCAACGGGTATGTCACCAAGTCAAGCAGAGCAAGATCTCGCTAATGCACTATCCGCAGGTAATGATCTCGATAGCTTAGAAGACGATTTTGATGATGAATTATTACTAGACAATGAGTTTTCAGAGTCAAACACTGCGCAAGGTCTAGATAATGAAGTTTCAGAGCCTGAAAAGCTGACTGAACAAATTACAGATGAGCAAAGCGTTAGCACAGACGATGAGTTTGATGATGAACAACTTGATGCTTTAGCTGAATCATCAGAGTTTACTGACGAGCAAACGAACGCTGACCGTGAAGCTGATTTAACGCAAAGCCCAGTATCGCCAGAATCAGACATGATTTCAGATGATGAGCTTGACGATGAGTTCATGGCTGATTTAACACAAACTGATTTTGATGCCTTGCTTAATGAACTGGCAGAACCTGAAAATGTTGATTTAAGTGACAGCAGTGAGTTTGATGTTGATTTTAATAGCTTACTAAGTGAAGACTTAGCTGACGAAAGCGCATCCTCGTTGCAAGAGCCTATTGAGCAACCTGAGGTTACTGAGCCATTAGCGCAGGATGACTTTGTTGATATTGATGCATTGTTAGAGCAAAGCGATGAAGCTGATTTAGATCACGAACCTTACACAGACGTCGATATGGATGTTGGTTTAGGTGAGTATGATTCACTTCTGGCTGGTGATAACCCTATGGATGTTGATACCCAAAGCGGGGGTTACTCAGCTAAGCTTGATCTTGCACATGCCTATATTGAGATTGATGATGCAGACTCAGCAGTTAAAATCCTGGATGAGATCATTAATAATGGCCCGGATGATGTGCAAGAAGAAGCGCAAAGCTTAAAGGCTAAACTTAAAAATTAATAACCAAGCTCCTGTAAGGTATGGTTGATATGAAAACCCGTTATTAGTGATGCTAATAGCGGGTTTTTTGTATTGCATAGTTAGGAACCTTAGTTCGCTGCTTTTATTGGGACGCCATATAGCATAAAATGCAGCGTCGATTAGCACAGTAGGTAAAGCAGTAATTATGCGAGTAGCACTTGGAGTAGAATACAATGGCGCACGTTACAGTGGTTGGCAGCGTCAATCACATGTAAATAGTGTACAACAAGAAGTAGAAAAAGCGTTGTCGCGCATTTGTAATCATCCAGTTGAAATTGTATGTGCAGGGCGTACCGATGCCGGTGTACATGGCACTGGACAAGTAGTGCATTTTGATACACATGCTGAGCGTGAAATGGTGGCCTTTACATTAGGTATGAACACCTTATTACCCAAAGATATTGCTATTCGTTTTGCACAACCTGTGGCGGAAGACTTTCATGCCCGCTTTAGTGCAACTGCTCGTCGTTATCGTTACGTTATTTACAATTATGCGTTTCGTGGTGCGGTATTAAATGAAGGTGTTACACATTTTCATCACCCATTAGATGAAGTGAAAATGCAGCAGGCGTGTCAATATTTACTAGGTGAGCATGACTTTACCTCGTTTAGAGCGCTGCACTGCCAAGCTAATACGGCAACGCGAACGATTCATCATTTATCGGTACAGCGCCAAGGTGCTTATGTCATTATTGATATTAAAGCCAATGCGTTTTTACACCATATGGTACGTAATATTACCGGTTGTTTAATGGATATTGGCTTACATAAACATGAACCAATTTGGTTAAAAGAGCTGCTAGATGTTAAAGAGCGAGCTAAAGCGAGCGCTACAGCAAAAGCAGCAGGTTTATATTTAGTGGATGTTGATTATCCAGAACATTTTAATATCCCTAGAACGCCGCTAGGACCATTATTTTTAGCCGACAGTGATATTTGATAAGTAACGAGATGTGTATATTTTGAGGCTAAATTTATACGCTGTTATTCGTATTGCTAACTACTAAGACCAGTTTTTTATACCGTGACAGCGTAATTCATGTTTTAATTGGAAAAATTTGTTTGCATGGTTAACATGTAGACTCGCGACACAGAACAGCATTAAGAGAGTTGCAAATGAGTTGGCTAGAAAAAATCTTACCAAAAACGACTAAATCTTCAGGTCGTAAAGAAATTCCAGAAGGTGTATGGGCTAAATGTACGTCATGTGATTCAATTTTATATAAAGCAGAATTAGAAAAATCACTGAACGTATGCCCTAAATGCGATCATCATATGCGTGTTAGTGGTCGTAAACGTCTTGAACAGTTTTTAGATGAAGGCGATCGTCACGAGTTAGGTGCCCAACACGAACCTAAAGATGTGCTTAAATTTAGAGACTCAAAAAAATACTCAGATCGTATCAATGCAGCTCAAAAGTCAAGCGGTGAAAAAGACGCGCTTGTCGCAATGAAAGGGAACCTAAAAGGCATTCCGGTTGCTGCTGTTGCATTTGAATTCTCATTTATGGGTGGCTCAATGGCATCGGTAGTGGGTGCTCGTTTTGTTGACGCGGTTGACCAATGTTTAGAGCATAATATGCCGCTGATTTGTTTTTCTGCATCGGGCGGTGCTCGTATGCAAGAAGCCCTTATGTCACTTATGCAAATGGCTAAAACCAGTGCGGCACTGGCTAAAATGACTGAAAAAGGCCTACCGTTTATTTCTGTAATGACAGATCCAACAATGGGTGGTGTATCAGCATCATTGGCAATGCTTGGTGATATTAATGTTGCAGAGCCTAAAGCTTTGATTGGTTTTGCCGGTCCGCGTGTTATTGAACAAACTGTTCGCGAAACGCTACCAGAGGGTTTCCAACGCAGTGAATTCTTGTTAGAACATGGCGCAATCGACATGATTATAGACCGTCGAGAAATGCGCGATACGCTAGCACGTATCTTAGCAAAATTTATGAACTTGCCTTCTACGGAACAAGAGCATAGAGTAGCGTAAATTTCAGCTTTACTGATTACATGCTATGACAAAAACAATTCCTAGCCAATCATCAAGCCTTGATGATTGGCTTTGTTATTTAGAGAGTGTTCACCCTGCTAATATAGAAATGGGTTTAGAACGCGTTGCTCGTGTTGCTAACAACATTGGGCTTTTAACCTCCTCAAGTAAAATCATTCTTATTGCAGGCACCAATGGCAAAGGCACAACAGCACGTTGTTTAGAGTCACTGTTATTAGCCCAAGGTTATCGTGTTGGTACTTATGCTTCTCCGCATTTAATTCGTTACAATGAGCGCGTACGCGTTGATGGCGCAGAGCTTGACGACCAATACCATGTAGATGCATTTAATTTATTAGAACAAGGTCGTGGTGACACCCCTCTTACTTATTTTGAATATGGCACCTTAGGGGCATTGGCACTATTTAAGCGCCTAGAGGTTGATTACGTGCTGTTAGAGGTAGGTTTAGGCGGGCGTTTTGACGCGACCAATATTGTTACCCCCTATGCCAGCATCATCACCACCATCGACTTAGATCATAAAGAATACTTAGGTGACACGCGTGAATTAGTTGCTTATGATAAAGCGGGTATTTTTCGAGAGAGTACTCCTGCAATTATTGGGGACTTAAATATTCCACATACAATGACCGATTATGGTAAAGAAATTAACGCTAATATGGTGTTATCTGGCAGTGACTTTATTTTTAAAGAGCACGCGCAGAGTTTTAGTTGGCAATTTAAAGAGCATAATCTTGAGTTACCTAAACCAGCAATCCCATGTCAAAATGTAGCCACGGCATTAACCGCTCTATCGGTATTAAACTTATTACCGAGCGATGAGGTGATTACTCAGTGTTTAGCGAACTTAGTCGTTGAGGGACGTTTTCAACAACTAAGTGCAGAGCCATTAGTGTATACCGATGTAGCACATAACCCTGAATCAGCTCGCTATTTAGCGACTAAATTAGCAAGCTATAAAGATAAAGGCTTTAAAATTCATGCATTAGCCGCTATGCTTGCTGATAAAGATAAGGTTGGTGTGCTTAAAGAAGTTAGTGATGTAGTAGATGAATGGTCGTTTGCGAGCTTAGAGGGCCCACGCGGCGATAGCGCTGCTAATTTACATCAGGCACTTTTAAGCATTCCTAATAGTTATTTTAAACAGGGTTATAATAGCGTAGAGGCAGCATTGGATGCTATCTTACCAAACCAGCCAACTAACACACTATTAATTGTATTTGGTTCATTTTTTACCGTGGCTGGCGCTATTCATTACTTTAAAAAATAGAGAGGATGTCGGTGAACTCAGGTTTTATTAATCGCTTAGTCGGAACAAGTATTGTGGTGATCGCAGCAATTGTGTTTATTCCCAATATACTCGATGGTGAAAAAGTGCACTATAAAGAAGGCTTTAAAGCGATTCCAGAACGCTCTGAGTTCAAGACCATTGATTTGCAAGAATCAATCGATCAAAAAGTGGCAAATGCACAGCCTTTAAAAGAGGATGAAGTTGAAGATATTCAGCCTGATGATGCTGCATTTGAACAGCAAAACAGTGCTGCTCAAACAGACATTACCGACCAGCCTGCAATGGTTGAAGCGGTAATACCTGATACAAATCAAAGCAGTACGGCTGCAATTCAAGAACCTACGCGCCCAGCTAACGAAAACTTAACTAGCATGGCGTATGTTATTCAGTTAGGTAGTTTTTCACATGCAGCCAATGTAAAAGCGCTGCAAGCTAAGCTCAAGGCTAAAGGGTTTAAAACTTTTACTAAACCAGTTAAAACGCCAAATGGGACGTTAACGAAAGTTTTTGTCGGACCATCACTGAATAAACAAGAACTGCAATCTCAACTTCCTGCACTTAAAGAGTTAACCAAACTCAACGGTAAAGTCACTCAATTTGAAGTGACCAAATAAATTCAATAAAAGGAAGTGTGTTTATCGCGAGATATTACACACTTACCTCGTCTTATTTTATACGTTTAAATAGACCTTTATCGCATTTTTAGCTCGCTACCTTTACTTATCAATGCCCACACAAAAATAGCAAAATAGATGCGCTATAAACAAAATGTTTGTTGTTTTTATAACGGTGAGACTGCGCTATTTTTAATCTAAAAATGGTGCGTGTTTACTCACCTGTAATCTCACGCTTAAACTTGCATCACAAGGAGGTTTAGGTATAGAATGCGCCCAAAATTAGCGACTAATTGGTTCTTATGATCTGGGTTGATTACGCCATTCTTGGCATTATTGCACTCTCTACCATCATCGGTTTAATACGCGGCTTTGTTAAAGAAGCTATGTCATTAGCGGTATGGGCAGGGGCTTTCATCATCTCCAGCTTATTTTATCAATATTTAGCTTCCTTCCTAACATCCATTTCTGAACCCCTTTTAAGAAATGCGGCGGCCATTGCCATATTATTCTTTGCGACGCTATTGTTAGGCGGTTTACTAAACTATATTTTAGGTGAGCTTGTACAGCGAACCGGATTATCCGGCACAGACCGTGTTTTTGGTGTGGTGTTTGGTGCTCTTCGAGGCGTGTTGGTCGTGAGCGCGTTACTCTTCTTTCTTGATGCTTTTACTGGTGCGCCAAGTACGCATTGGTGGGGCAACTCTATTTTGATTCCAGAATTTGGCTTTGTAGTTGAATGGTTCTTTTCGTACCTAGAAAACAACTCGAGTTTTTTAAATTCAGTAAACCGTTAATCGGCGAGGATAAATTACATGTGTGGTATCGTTGGAATAGTCGGAACATCGCCAGTTAATCAGGCGATTTATGATGGCTTAACCGTTTTGCAACACCGTGGCCAAGATGCTGCGGGTATCATAACTATTGAGAACAATACATTTAGCTTGCGCAAAGCAAATGGCCTAGTGAAAGATGTATTTCACACTCGTCATATGAAACGTTTGCAAGGCAATATTGGCATTGGCCATGTGCGTTACCCAACAGCGGGTTCTTCAAGTTCGTCAGAGGCTCAGCCGTTTTATGTAAACTCTCCATTTGGTATAGCGCTTGCGCATAATGGTAACTTAACCAATGCCGAGTCGTTAAAAGAGCAGTTATTTTCAGAGGCACGTCGCCATGTTAATACGACCTCTGATTCTGAAATTTTACTTAACATCATGGCGCATGAGCTAAGTAAATCAGACAAACTAAAATTAGACCCTGAAGACATTTTCACTGCGGTTACTGAAGTTAACAATAAAGTAAGTGGCGGTTATGCCACTATCGCCATGATTATTGGTCATGGTATTGTGGCGTTTCGCGATCCAAACGGTATTCGTCCATTGGTGTTTGGTAAACGTGAATCAGCAAACGGCACTGAATACATGTTTGCCTCAGAAAGCGTAGCATTAAAGCCTGACGGTTTTGAATTTGTTCGTGACGTTGCCCCAGGCGAAGCTATTTATGTCACTGAAAATGGAGAGTTTCACTCTTTAAGCTGTGCAGATAAAGTGTCTTACTCACCGTGTATTTTTGAATTTGTTTATTTTGCACGACCGGATTCAACCATTGACCGCATGTCAGTGTATGCAGCGCGTGTAAATATGGGGACTAAGTTAGGTGAAAAAGTAGCGCGTGAATGGGCGGACAAAGACATTGATGTGGTTATTCCTATTCCTGAAACCTCGTGTGATATTGCATTAGAAATGGCACGCGTGCTTGACTTACCGTATCGCCAAGGCTTTGTTAAAAATCGTTATATTGGTCGTACGTTTATTATGCCTGGCCAAGAGCTTCGTAAAAAATCAGTTCGCCAAAAACTCAATGCGATTGACCGTGAGTTTAAAGGTAAAAATGTCCTACTTGTTGATGACTCAATTGTACGTGGTACCACCTCGGCACAAATTGTAGAGATGGCACGCGAGTCAGGCGCTAAAAATGTTTACTTTGCATCAGCAGCACCTGAAATACGCTTTCCAAATGTATACGGTATAGATATGCCATCTGCGGCAGAACTTATTGCACACGGCCGTGAAGTAGAAGATATTAACCAAAGCATTAGCTCTGATGGTTTAATCTTTCAATCGTTAAGCGATTTAATTGCTGCCGTTAGCCAAGAAAACCCAGAGATCACTAAGTTTGAAACATCAGTGTTTGACGGACAATACATTACTGGCGACATTGATCAAGATTACTTAAACCGTATAGATAAGCTGCGCAACGATTCAGCTAAAAGCATCCGTGAAAACGCAATGTCATCTGGTTTAGAAATACATAATCAAGATGAAAACGAATCTGATTAATAATGTAATGTTAGCCTGATAGTATTTTAAGGCTAATAAAAAAAGGAGCTTAACAGCTCCTTTTTTGCGTCTATAGAAAAGGAATATTTAAGTAAACATGGGGCTGATAATACCGTTGGTCCATAGCATAGCGGTAAGTGCTAATATAATAACCAGTAAAATTAATCCACAGGTAACAACAGAGCTTGCATAAATAAAGCCGCGCTCTTGCGGAATGTGCATCAAAATTGGCACGCCGGTGTACAGTAAATAAACTGAGTAGGCGAGTGCCACTAATCCAACACACACCACAAACCACAGCTCAGGCCAAAAAGCGGCCAATGCCGACATAAACACCGGTGTAGCGGTATAAGCTGCCAGCTCAATTGTTTGGGTAAAAGTCGGTTTAGCACCAAAAGTAACCGCCATCCAATGGGCTAAATAGGCCAGTGCAAATACACCGCCAATTAAAGCGACATACATGGCTGCGCCAATCATCAGTGCGCTTTCATGGGTTAAAAATACTGGATTACCTGTACCTATACTCCAGCCTAAGTAAACCGATGAGTAGTACCCCATTGCAGAGGGAAATAAAGCGATAAGCAAAATGTGCGATAAGCTATAGGTTAAGCTTTCGTGACGGTTATCAATTGTTTGCCATTCTTCGAGTGGATGGGCGTATAAACCCCATAGGTGATTTAGTATCATTGCGTACTCTCCATAAAAGGATATATTACTGTTTGGTTATAATTGGTTTGTTTTTATACAGTCCATTTAGTTATGGTTCAGTAAGTATACAAAGTCAAGTTATCCACATGCTTGCAATAAGGGCGAGTGTTTATTTTATTCAGAGTAATATTTCATGTTAAAATGCCATAATCGCAATTTTTAGCAATGAGTAGTCAGCGTGCCACATAGCCAGCTTTTAGAGCCAATTAACAATTTTTTATTATGCAGTACTCCCGATGAGTGGGTTGAACAAGCAATCAAAAAAGAAAACTTACCCATCATATTAATGGATCACTTAATATGTGAATTAAAAGCGGCGCAAAGCGCCATGTTTTTAATTCGTAAGTATGCGGTAGATAAAGAGAGCAGTGATGCACTGCTTGAATGGCTTAAACCGTTTGAAACGCTTATTTATAAACGTGAGGGAAATTGGCGTGATTTAGCGGCTAAAAATAAACTCACTAAATCCATTATCCCTAAATCTAACTCGCCTTATGGCCAAGATTTAATTGATAAAATGGTAATGCTGATTAAAGAAGAGCTGCATCATTTTTATCAAGTGTTGGAAATTATGGATGAATATGGCATTGAGTATAAAAGCATTACGCCGTGTCGTTACGCCAAAGGTATGCTGCGTAATGTTAAAACGTTTGAACCCAACGCCTTAGTTGATAAGCTTATTGTAGGTGCGTACATAGAGGCACGCTCGTGTGAGCGTTTTGCCAAGCTTGCACCCTATGTAGATAAACGCTTAGGGGATTTTTATATTTCATTGTTACGCTCAGAGGCTCGCCATTATCAAGATTACTTAACCCTTGCTCAAGAAATTGCTGATTTTGATATTACCGAGCGAGTAAAAGAATTTGCTGAAATAGAAGCGCAACTAATTACATCAGGCGATGAAGACTTTAAATTTCACAGTGGCGTGCCCGTTACTGTTTGCCAATAACCCGTTTTTTCACCTGAAGCTGCTACGGTTAAGTAATTAGCTGTAGCAGTTACCTTCTAATTAAACGTTGTGTTTAAATTAGACACATCCAATACCCTCTGCTAATATTGAAATAACTACTAATTTATTTAAGTATTTTACCTATGGCTTTGAAATCATTTTAATAACAGAGCCATACCTTATTTATTATTGGGTGAGAATATATGCAAGATAAAGAGGGATTATTTGTATTTGCAGCTGAAGAAGAACAAGCAGATACAGATCTGAAAACTTGGAAAATATTAACCGTTGAGGATGATCTTGATTATCAGAACGCGTTAGTAAATAGCTTAAAAGAACTAAAAGCCAAGGACGGGTATAAATACGAGCTGTTAACGGCAAATTCTGTGCCTGAGGCTGCTTTGGTGTTGAGTATGCATCCTGATATTGCACTTATTTTTATAGATGTGGTGATGGAGGAGGATGACTCAGGTCTGCGTTTAGTGAATACTATTCGAGAGGTCATCGGTAACGCAGAAATGCGTATTGTGCTCTTAACAGGGCAACCTGGTTTTGCACCAGAGAGCGATATCATGAAAATGCTCGATATCGATGAATACTGGAATAAATCAGACCTATCTGCCGAGAAGCTGCAATCAATTGTTAATAGCAACGTGCGCATTTGGGAGTATATTTCACAAATTAGGTCCGCAAAGCAAGGTTTACAGCTGGTGCTAGATGCATCGAGAAGTATTAACGGTAAGCATGATATGGCCTCTTTTTCTCATGCAGTGCTTAAAGAAATTAGCAATATTTTAAAAATAACCGAAGGCGGCGGTATTTTTTGTTCGAGTAATTCAAACTCTAGCTCTGAATACTTAATACTCTCTACTCATGGTTGCTTTAGTGGCATTAAAGGGCAACCTGTTGTACCTAACCTGCCTGCAGAAATGCTGCAAGATTTTAAACAAGCGATTAAACAGCGCAGTCATATTTTTTCAAAGCACCACAGCGTATTTTTTTTCGAGACCCCCTCAACGCAAGAACAAGATATTTCTTACATAACGATCGTAAAGTCAGACAACCCAATTAGTGAGCAAAATGAGTATTTACTAAAAGTATTTAGTGAAAATGTGAGCACGGGATTTGCGAATATTTCGTTATTAAATCGTTTAACAGAGCTTGCTTATACCGACGTATCACTTAATTTACAAAACCGTAACTGGCTAACCCGTGAAATAAAAAACATGAATGCGCAGGAGCGGCTAAAAACGCGATTGGTCATTTTTGATATTTATCAGTTTGACGAAAAAGCATTCACCTTTGGTCATGAATTTTGTAATAAATTAATGAAGTTAGTTTACCAGAGTATTGTTGATAGCTTTACTAGGTATGACCCCCGCATAGCATTGATTAGTAACAAAGCGTTTGGCATGTTAGTGAGCGTTGACTTTGATATCTCAGATGCAGTTAGTTACTTTCAAAATAAACAAAAATTCGAAATTGAACAAGTTAAGCAATACATTGATGTCCGTATTTTAGAATTAAAATTAAATGTAGCTTTAAACTTAACACCTGAAAAAGTAATCAGTCTTGCAGAGTCGAGCCTGAACTCTTCGCAGCTAAACCAAACTAAGTATATTCAGCATACCGAGGAAAAAACAGATCAAATTACTCGTCGTTATGAGCTGATGGCTGAGCTCAGAACGGCTATAGGTAATAAAAGTTTACAAGTGGCGTTACAACCCAAAATCAGCTTATCAACCTTGAAACCAGCAGGTTTTGAAGCGCTCGCTAGGTGGCAAAGAGCTGATGGCAGCTTTGTACGCCCTGATGAATTTATAGAGTTAGCTGAAACAGCCGGATTAATTAATGAACTAGACCATGTAATTTTCGAAAAAATACTAGAGACTATTAATCAACTTAAAGAGCAAGGCTGCAACTTACCCGTTGCATTTAATGCATCCTCTTATGATTTAGTTGAACCTAGTTACTTTGAGCAAATAAAAACTAAAATTGAAGAGTACAACATTCTGCCTTCTATGCTTGAGCTAGAGGTGACAGAAACGCAAGCCATAAGTAACTATAACTTAATTAAAGAAGCACTTGAACGGTTTATCGCCTTAGGTATGAAAGTCAGCATTGATGACTTTGGCACTGGTTACTCGTCGTTAGCTCACATTAATGAAATACCGTCTACGTCGATAAAAATAGATCGCTACTTTGTTAGTGATCTTGAATTTAATGACAACAATCAGTACATGATTAAGATGATATTATCTTTAGCGAATCAGTTTAACTTCTCGGTAATTGCTGAAGGTGTTGAGAATGAATTTGAGGCTCAGTGGTTACATCAGCAGGGGTGCGAAACTGCTCAAGGATACTACTTTTCTAAACCATTATTTTTAAAAGATTTAATTGTGTGGCTAAAACAGTTTGAAGTGAGTAAGAATGAATAGCCTTAAAAGCTTGCCGGTCGGCTCAAAAAAAAGTGTGCTAGTTAAATCGCTATTTAGTTTATTTATTACTTTATTTATTGGTTGGCTTGTATATGAACAAATATACCAAGAAAAAATAAACACCATAAAAGCTAAGCAAGATGAAAAGTTAGTCCTTATCAGTGGAGATTTTTCTAAAGAGCTCAGTAGTATTAAAAAGCTTACGCGTATCCTGGCCCAAGGGCCGATTTTAAAAAGCGACACACCAAACAAGCCTTTACAATCAAAGCAAAGAAGAGATGAAATAAATAACTATTTTTTAAATTTTGCTGCTATCTCTACTAATATCGCGCAAATTCGCTGGCTAGATACACAAGGCCAAGAGCAATACCGCATTAACGCAGCCAATGGTATTGGCGAAATTGTATCGCCTGATGAGTTGCAAAATAAGCAAACCCGTTACTACTTTCAAAAAGGGATGCAGGTCAGTGCGCCTGACATTTTTGCCACAGAAATAGATTTAAATATCGAACGCAACCAAATTGTAATTCCTCATCAACCAACAATCCGTGTAACCTACCGTACGGATAAAGAAAATTACCTATTAGATGGTTTGCTAGTGGTAAACTTTAACTTAGATTATTTGTTTGATCAGATTAAAAGTTATAACCAAGAGAGCACTTTAATTAGCATTTTAAACCACGATGGCTTTTGGTTATTAAATACTGATGCTGAATTAGAGTGGGGGTTTATGTATGGTAAAAATGAGCAAACACTCGCTTTAAAAAAACCAGAGCTTTGGCAGCAAATTATTGATGGCAATGTAGAATATGGTTCGCACTTTTTTAACCATAGTCTTTATACCTACCGCCGTTTTTCTATTTTTTCGTTGCGCGAGAACAAAGGTAGAATTAGCAATGCTGACAAAGAATTAATTATTCTTATAAGTAGCCCCAATGAATTGTTAATAACTGTACGAAATGCGGCCTTACGGTTAGCGTTAATTTGCAGTGGATTACTATGTTTAATTAGCTTTGGTTTTATTTATCGTGAGTATAAGTTTCAAAATCAGCTATTAGCCCTGTCACATAAATTACATATTGAAAAGATAGAACTAGATATCGTTAACCGTGAGCTTGATGCCACAATTAAGCAGCAGCAGCAACTGCAAGAAGGGTTAATTGAAGCGCAAAAACTATCCTCATTAGGGTTGCTCGTGGCAGGTGTTGCTCATGAAATGAATACGCCCATTGGTGGAGCCGTTATTTCTGTTTCAAATGCAGATATGGCATTGAATAAATTAAATGAAGCGATGAAACAGGGGCTGACTAAATCAACGTTAGAAAGTACTACAACAAGTATTGGAGAGAACCTAGCGCTGGCTAAAATTAATTTAAATAAAACCGCCGTATTAGTAAAAAGTTTTAAAAAAATGGCGATTGATCGCCATAATGATGAATTTATAGCATGTGATATTGAAAAAATTATTGAAGAGCTATTATTGTCATTAAACTCCAGGTTAAAAAACTCGCCAATAAAAGTGAAAACTGTTTTTTTACTTAATAAACAGATAATTAGCTTGCCAGGTATTATTTCTCAGGTGGTCGAAAACTTAGTGGTTAATGCGCTAAACCATGCTTTTGATGAAAAGCAGGAAGGGGTAATAGAAATAAAAGTCGAACAAGCGAGTAATAATAGGGTGAGGCTGAGCGTGTCAGATAATGGCAAAGGTGTTGATGGTGAGATAAAGGCAGATATATTTGAACCCTTTTATACTACAGCTAGAGGTAAAGGTAACACGGGTTTAGGTTTATATATGGTTTATCAATGGGTAACCCAGGTTTTAAAAGGGGACATCAAACTTCATTCAGAACCACAAAGCGATACCTATTTTAAAACGCAATTTATTATTACTTTACCTGACTTAAAAGCAAAGTCTCATTACGATTAGTCAATAAAGGCTAAAAACCCTACAAGGGGGTCGAAACTAACTCTTGAGAATTAGGGGTAACCACTAAATACGAACCTTGAGTATACCAATCGCCCAATACTGTGCGAGTAAGCGTTTGGTTATTAACTTCATAGGTATGTACATTAGGGCGATGAGTATGGCCGTGGATCATATTAGCCACGTTATGTTTGGCGAAGGTTTCGAGTACTGCGCTTTGCACCACATCCAGTATTTCTATAGGTTTGTCTGCTTGGCTAAGTTTACTTTTTTCACGTGCATCACGCGCTATCTTTTTACGATACCACAATGGCATAGCAAGCATAAGTTTAGGCCACCACCAACCACGGCTCTTTCGACGAAACGTTTGGTACTCAACATCCTGGGTACACATTTCATCACCGTGCAAAATGACAGTAGGAGTGCCGTAGAGGTCGATCACTGTTTGCTCATTCAGTAAGGTCATTCCTGCCATATTGGCGTACTGTTCTCGCATGATAAAGTCGCGATTACCGTGTACAAAATAAATAGGAATACCTAAGTTATTAACTGCTTTTAGCTGTTCTGCCACTGCCGCTGAGAGTTCGCTAACATAATCGTCACCAACCCACACTTCAAAAAAATCACCTAAAATATATAGGGCGTCTACTTTTTGAGGAGTAATATGGGCGTGTAAAAATTTAAAAAATGCCGCTGTAATATCAGGGCGATTTTCACTCAAATGTAAATCGGCGATAAAGTAGGTTTGGCGAGTCATGGTGATTCCATTTAGATAAAAGCGGGTGAATACCCGCTTTATGTATTCTTTGAAGAATAATGCGGTCTTAGCTGACAGTTACACTTTCAATTACCACATCTTCAAGTGGTACATCTTGGTGGAAGCCATTGCTACCTGTAGCAACACCTTTGATTTTATTTACTACGTCCATGCCTTCTACTACTTCAGCAAACACACAGTAACCCCAGCCCTGTGATGTTTCACTGCTGTGGTTTAAAAAGTCGTTGTTATTTACGTTAATGAAAAATTGCGCTGTAGCTGAGTGTGGATCAGGCGTGCGTGCCATTGCTAATGTACCTACTTTGTTAGATAGGCCGTTGTTCGCTTCATTTTCAATTGGGTCGTTTACTTCTTTTTGTTCCATACCCGGTGCAAAACCACCGCCTTGAACCATAAAACCATCAATTACACGATGAAAAATAGTGCCGTTATAAAAACCTGAGTTTGCATACTCTAAAAAGTTTTTTACTGTATTTGGAGCTTCGCTTTCGTGCATTTTAATGGTGATATCACCAAAATTTGTGTGTAGAACAACCATGAGATTTCCTATAGCTGGTTTGAATATTGACGCTATTTTATCGTAGTTGACCCAGATTAACAAAGAGCTTTGATAAACCGCTAGAGCCCATGCTTAGCAAGTGGTAACATAGCTTTTCTGTTAATCGTGAAGGAAAGCAACTAAATGGTACAAATATACAACACACTGACACGCCAAAAAGAAGAGTTTAAACCTATGGTCGATGGAAAAATCGACATGTATGTGTGTGGTATCACCATTTATGATTACTGTCACATTGGCCATGCACGCACATTTGTGGGTTTTGATGTAATTGTTCGCTACCTTCGCCACTTAGGTTACGATTTAAAGTATGTACGTAATATTACCGATGTTGATGATAAAATTATCAAGCGCGCAAATGAAAACGGTGAGGCGATTAACGACTTAACCGTTCGTATGACTAAAGCCATGCATGAAGACTTTGACAGTTTAAATATGCTACGTCCTGATATAGAGCCAACCGTAACCGGCCACATGGATGAAATTATTGCTATGGTTGAGCGTTTGATTGCCAAAGGCCACGCTTATGTTGCAGCCGATGGCGACGTTTTATTTGATGTTTCTACCTTTGAGCAATACGGAGCTCTTTCGCAACAAGATTTAACCATGTTGCAATCAGGTTCGCGTGTTGAAGTAGCTCAAGATAAAGACGATCCTCTTGATTTTGTTTTATGGAAAAAAGCCAAAGCAGGGGAGCCGTCGTGGTCATCACCTTGGGGTGAGGGTCGCCCTGGTTGGCACATAGAATGTTCAGCAATGAGCTTTAAGCATTTAGGTGAGCATTTTGATATTCATGGTGGTGGTTCAGACCTACAGTTCCCGCACCACGAAAACGAAATCGCGCAATCATGTTGTGCAAATAATGGCCAGTATGTAAATACTTGGATCCACACCGGTATGGTACAAGTGAACAAAGAGAAGATGTCTAAATCGTTAGATAACTTTTTTACCGTTCGTGAGGTATTAAAACAATATGACGCAGAGTCGGTTCGTTACTTTTTAATATCAGGTCATTACCGCAGTCAGCTCAATTACTCTCAAGAAAACTTAGACCAAGCACGTTCGTCTCTTGAGCGTATTTACACCGCATTACGTGGCGTTGAGCCAGTTGAATGTGAGCTTGAGGGTAATGAGTATGTGGCTAAGTTTAGAAAAGCCATGAATGATGACTTTAATTCGCCAGAAGCATTACCGGTTGTTTTTGAAGTTGCTAAAGAGCTAAATCGTGTAAAAGACAGTGATAGCGAAAAAGCAGGACATTTAGCCTTTATTCTACGTAGCTTAGGTGAAATACTTGGTATTGCTCAACAAGCACCAGAGGCATTTTTACAAGGCGGTCAAAACGACGATGAAGTGGCTGAAATTGAGGCACTGATTGTAAAACGTAATGACGCACGTGCCAGTAAAAATTGGGCTGCAGCAGATGAAGCTCGCGATGCTCTAAATGCGTTAGGTGTAGTACTTGAAGATTCAGCGGGAAAAACAACGTGGCGTAAAGCATAGGGTTTGTTGAGCTTTGCGGATTTAGCCATAACGCGCTGAACACAAAAAAAGGGTTGCCATAGGGTAACCCTTTTTTGGTTATATCAATTGCATTAGATTGATTATGCTTTTAATAAAATTGATATTGTTGACCTCAATTATAGTTGAGGTTTTAAACTCGCATTCATCAATTTAAAAATGGAAAATTAATGAATATTTTACTTGCCATGATCCCAGCTTTTTTATGGGGAACGACTTATGCGGTAACTAAATACGCAACCCCAGAGTGGCCGCCAATCTTGCTAGGAGCCATACGTGCACTCCCTGCTGGTTTATTATTGTTGTTATTCAAACCTTCTTGGCCAACGGCTAAACAGTGGCCAGGCATTTTTCTAATAGGCGCAATCAATATTGCGTTGTTTTTTAGTTTTATTTTTGTAATGGCGATTAATTTACCTGCTGCGATTGCAGGTGTCGGTATGGTGTCTGTACCGGTAGTGGCATTATTGTATGCCTGGCTTGTTAAACGGCAACAGCCAGCGTTAGTGCAAGGATTTTGTGCCCTTGCTTTAGTGGTTTTAGCATGGCGCTTATTTGACCCACAACATATTGCACTTAATTTATTGGGAGTAGTGGCACTGATAGGGGCGCTATTGACTATTGTTATAGGCAGTACGCTGGTAAAAAAAGTGACCGCTAAAGTACACTGGTGGACGGTACTTACGTGGCAATTAATCATTGGTGGCAGTTTGCTAGCGATTGCTGCTGCAATACAGGCTTTTTATTTTGCTCCCCAGCAGTATCAATTTTTAACTGCATCAATAAATACAACCCAATGGCTGGCGCTATTTTGGCTGGTGGTGCCTAACACTGCTTTAGCCTATATTTTGTATGTTTGGTTATTAGGGCGAATGACAGTGGTTGAATTTACTTTTGGCACTATAGCTAACCCAATTGCCGGCATTTTATGTGCAGGGTTATTGATTAACGAACAATATGAAAGTTGGCAGTACACGATTATGTTATTAATGATCGTATTTTCGGTATTGCCACAAGGCTTGGCATTAATAAAACGAAGAATGATGATACAAAAAGCCCGCAATTAAGCGGGCTCTTCATTACTTTATTTTTTGTTTATTAGCTGTGATATTTTTCACACGCTTCTAGCGTATTTTCAATTAAGCTAGCAACCGTCATCGGGCCCACACCGCCTGGTACAGGGGTAATAAAGTCAGCTTTTTGTTCTGCGACGGCGTACTCTACATCACCCACTAATTTACCGTTGTCTAAACGGTTAATACCTACATCAATAACAATGGCGCCGTCTTTTATCCAATCGCCAGGAATAAATTCAGGTTTACCCACTGCTACAACCAGTAAGTCAGCACGGCGTACATGCGTTTCTAAATCTTGGGTAAACTTATGGCAAACAGTGGTGGTACATCCGGCGAGTAACAGCTCAAGTGACATAGGTCGACCCACAATATTAGAGGCACCAACAACCACAGCATGCATGCCTTTGTAACGTACGCCGGTTGAATCTAGTAAAGTAATAATACCCTTAGGTGTACATGGACGAAGAGCAGGCATACGCTGTGCTAATCGGCCAATATTATAAGGGTGAAAACCATCAACGTCTTTGTGTGGAGTAATTCGCTCAAGAATTTTTTCTGCATCTAAGCCCTCTGGTAAAGGGAGCTGCACTAAAATACCATCAATTTCACCATCAACATTCAACTCATCAATTAATGCTAATAGCGCTTGCTCTGTGGTGTCTGCTGGTAAGTCGAATGACTTAGAAATAAAACCAACCTCTTCACAGGCTTTACGTTTTGAACCAACGTAAACTTGGCTTGCTGGATCTTGTCCAACAAGTACCACAGCTAATCCTGGGGCTCTAAGGTTTTGTGCAACACGTTCTGAAACTCGTTCAGCCACTGCGCTACGTACTTGTTTTGCTACTGCTTTACCATCAATGATGTTTGCCGTCATGGGTGACCTTTAATTAGGTTAATTAACTTGATACCGATACATTTAAAAAACGAATGCATATATAGGGGTTAAAATGCCGATAAAGAAAACACCTTTATCTTACTCATTTTTTAATATGGCAGCTATTTTCGCAGAAAAGCGGTTAAGCGCCAAGTTGCTTTTAAAGTATAAGCGCTCGAATTATAAAAAAGAGTTTAAATTTTATCCCTGTATCGTAATATTTGACCATTATGAACTAAAAATGAGCAATTGATTTGTTTTCTTAAAAAAACGTTTGACCTAACCCAGTCAAATCACTATTATGCACCCCGTTGTCAACGAGGTCACTCGCAGACAATAGTAAGTATCGGCGATTAGCGCAGTTTGGTAGCGCACTTGGTTTGGGTCCAAGGGGTCGCAGGTTCAAATCCTGCATCGCCGACCATTTTTTATGTTTATTCATAACAATTTAACTTACTAGTGAACTATGAAGTTTTCGATGCGCCCATAGCTCAGCTGGATAGAGCAACGCCCTTCTAAGGCGTCGGTCGAAGGTTCGAATCCTTCTGGGTGCGCCATTTTGAAAACACTGTAATGCCGTGGTGATTGTAGCTCAGTTGGTAGAGCCCCGGATTGTGATTCCGGTTGTCGTGGGTTCGAGCCCCATCAGTCACCCCAATTTACAAAAAGAATATCGGCGATTAGCGCAGTTTGGTAGCGCACTTGGTTTGGGTCCAAGGGGTCGCAGGTTCAAATCCTGCATCGCCGACCACTTTCTTACAAGTGGTCTTAAATCCAACATTTAAGTATTCAAGAAAAGTTATATCGGCGATTAGCGCAGTTTGGTAGCGCACTTGGTTTGGGTCCAAGGGGTCGCAGGTTCAAATCCTGCATCGCCGACCATTTTCCCCTAAGTAAAACACATCTAAACTCTACTTTTATTACACAACACCCTTAATTTTTTCTTTATTAATCGTATTTTCACTTAATTAGTCTGTTTTTTATTCGCTTAGTCGTTATCTAGCCTGATCTACCCCAAATAATTGCCCCCTACACTCGACTATCATAAATATTAGGTTATAATGCCGCGTCTATTTGTTTAATAATATAGTGCCCTAAGGGCAGAGCAGCAATGGTATCTCCTGGTAGTGACGGATTTTTTTAAGCCCCAAAGCTTGAATTTTATCAAGACGCCTATAGATTACTTTGTTTGTAAGGAAGGCGAACAGTCGCCAAAATTGAATATTGAGGTAAATCATGCAAGTTTCTGTTGAGACGACTCAAGGCCTTGAGCGCCGTCTGACCATCACCGTTCCTGCAGAGAACGTTGAGACCGAAGTAAAAAAACGCTTACAACAACTGTCAAAAACGCAGCGTATCGACGGTTTCCGTGCTGGTAAAGTTCCAGTATCAGTAATCAACAAGCGTTTCGGACCAGCTGTTCGTCAAGAAGTTGCTGGCGAAGTAATGCAACGTAATTACATTGAAGCAATTGTTGCTGAAAAAATTAACCCTGCAGGCGCACCTACATTTGCTCCTAAAGCACTTGAAGCAGGTAAAGATTTAGAATTCTCAGCAACATTTGAAGTTTACCCTGAAGTTGAAGTTCAAGGTTTAGAGAAAATTGCCGTTGAAAAACCAGCGGTAGAAGTTACTGACGAAGATTTAGCAAATATGCTAGAAACACTTCGTAAGCAACACGCTTCTTGGGCTGATGTTGATGCAGCGGCTGGCGCAAACGACCGTGTAACGGTTGATTTCGTTGGTACTATCGACGGCGAAGAATTTGAAGGCGGCAAAGCTGAAGACTTCCCATTAGAACTTGGCCAAGGTCGTATGATCCCAGGTTTTGAAGATAACATCGTTGGTAAAAAAGCAGGCGAAGAAGTGGTTGCTGATGTAACTTTCCCTGAAGATTACCATGCTGAAAACTTAAAAGGTAAGGCGGCTCAATTCACTATCACAGTGAAAAAAGTGGAAGCGCAAGAATTACCTGAATTAAGCGATGAGTTTGCAACTAAATTCGGTGTTACCGAAGGCGGCGTAGACGCGCTTAAAGAAGAAGTTAAAAAGAACATGACGCGTGAGCTAGACCAAGCGGTTAAAGCTAACGTTAAAGACCAAGCAATCAAAGGTCTTTTAGAGCAAAACGAAGTTGAAGTGCCTAAAGCATTAATCGACCAAGAAGTTGACGCACTACGTCAGCAAGCTGCTCAACGTTTTGGTGGCAATGGTCAAAACATGCCAGAGCTTCCAGCTGAATTGTTCCACGAACAAGCTGTAACACGTGTTAAAACTGGCCTATTATTAGGTGAAGTGATTAAAGCGAATGACATCAAAGTTGATGACGCTAAAGTTGAAGCATTGATTGCAACTGTAGCTTCTGCATACGAAGATCCAACTGAAGTAGTAGAATACTACAAAGCAAATGATCAACTAATGCAGCAAATGCGTAATGTAGCAATGGAAGAGCAAGCTGTTGAAGCTATTTTAGCTAAAGCAACTGTGACTGATGTTGAAAAAGCATTTGATGACATCATGAATCCACAGCAAGGTGCATAATAAGTCATTGACTTAAGCGCTCGCTAACGATTAAATGGCTCGTGTTACTCTGTTTATGCAGTGTGCCCGGGCCATTTTAGTTTGTGGTTCTTAATTAGCTAAAAATGATCATTATGCTTTTCTTAGAATAAGTATAAGCGCATAAGGAATTAAATAAGTATGAACACTGGTATGACAGATCCCCTAAACGCATTAGTCCCTATGGTTGTTGAGCAAACAGCTAAAGGCGAGCGCTCGTTTGATATTTATTCGAGACTATTAAAAGAGCGTATTATCTTTTTAACGGGCCAAGTTGAAGACAACATGGCAAACCTGATCTTAGCGCAAATGCTATTTTTAGAATCAGAGAACCCAGAAAAAGATATTTTCTTATATATCAATTCACCGGGTGGCTCTGTCACTGCGGGAATGGCTATTTACGATACAATGAACTTCATTAAACCAGACGTAAGCACAATCTGTGTAGGCCAAGCGGCTAGCATGGGCGCATTTTTACTGTCTGGTGGCGCGAAGGGTAAACGTTTTTGTTTACCAAATTCACGCGTGATGATTCACCAACCGTTAGGTGGATTCCAAGGTCAAGCATCTGATTTTGAAATACACGCAAAAGAAATCCTGTCTATTAAAGACAAATTAAATCGCTTAATGGCTGAGCATACTGGCCAACCGCTTGACGTTGTTTCACGCGATACAGACCGTGACAATTTTATGAGTGCAAGCCAAGCTGTAGATTACGGTATTGTTGACTCAGTATTTACTAATCGCGGTAGCAAGTAAGTATGCCTGCAAGTAGTGATGCTTGCTAATGAGAGTTACTATGCGAAAAACACTAAATTTTGGTATAGTTAAAGCGTATTAAAATAGCCACCAAGACTTTGGTGGCCAACGTAATAAAATGAGGTAGCTGAATGTCTGACACTCCTACAGACGGCGACAAAAGTAATAAATTGTTATACTGCTCTTTTTGTGGCAAAAGCCAGCATGAAGTTCGAAAGTTAATTGCAGGACCTTCAGTATACGTTTGTGATGAATGTGTAGAGCTGTGTAATGATATTATCAGGGAAGAAATTAAAGACATCGCGCCTAAGCATGATGCCGCTGACAAATTACCTGTGCCAAAAGAAATTCGTAACCACTTAGACGACTACGTTATTGGTCAAGACCATGCGAAGAAAGTATTGTCTGTAGCGGTTTACAATCACTACAAGCGTTTACGCAATCAATCAACTAAACAAGACGTTGAACTAGGTAAAAGTAATATTTTATTAATTGGCCCAACCGGGAGTGGTAAAACATTATTAGCTGAAACGTTAGCTCGTTTACTTGATGTGCCGTTTACTATGGCCGATGCCACCACACTAACCGAAGCCGGTTATGTAGGTGAAGATGTTGAAAACATTATTCAAAAGCTTTTACAAAAATGTGACTACGACGTAGAAAAAGCACAACGTGGTATTGTTTACATTGATGAAATTGACAAAATTTCTCGTAAATCAGATAACCCATCAATCACACGTGATGTATCAGGTGAAGGTGTACAACAAGCGTTACTTAAATTGATTGAGGGTACAGTGGCTTCTGTTCCTCCACAAGGTGGGCGTAAACATCCACAACAAGAGTTTTTACAAGTAGATACTTCTAAGATACTGTTTATTTGTGGTGGTGCATTTGCTGGTCTTGATAAAGTTATTGAACAGCGTAGCCATAAAAACACCGGTATTGGTTTTGGTGTTGACGTTAAAGAGTCGGCGGCGAGCCGTTCTTTGAGTGAAACATTTAAAGATGTAGAGCCAGAAGATTTAGTAAAATATGGTTTAATTCCAGAGTTTATTGGTCGTTTACCTGTAGTTGCAACATTGACTGAACTTGATGAAGCCGCGCTGGTTCAGATTTTAAGTGAGCCTAAAAACGCCATTACTAAGCAGTTTTCAGTATTGTTTGCTATGGAAGATGTTGAGCTTGAGTTTCGTGATGACGCACTGCGTGCTATTGCTCATAAAGCAATGGAACGTAAAACCGGTGCGCGTGGCTTACGTTCAATCGTAGAAGGTGTATTGCTTGATACTATGTATGAGCTGCCTTCAATTGATAACGTTAGCAAAGTGGTTGTTGATGAAACCGTTATTAAAGGCGAGTCTGATCCTATCTTAATTTATGATAGCAGTAATCAAGAACACGCTGCGGCAGATTAAATTCTGAGCGAATTATAAAAAAAGGGAGCCAATGGCTCCTTTTTTTATAATTAATTTAATCGAGTTAACAAAAATTGTTGAACTTTAATTAGGTTATCCCCATATACTTGAGTAATCTTTAAATAAATGAAGTGCAAAGAGAAAATACAATGACGCTTGAGAGAAACGATCGAGTCGAAATCCCTGTGCTAGCACTGCGCGATGTGGTGGTGTATCCACACATGGTGATCCCGCTTTTTGTAGGCCGTGAAAAATCAATAAAATGCCTTGAAGCGGCAATGGATAAAGACAAACAAATTTTCTTAGTTGCACAAAAAGATGCAACTGTAGATGAGCCTGAGAAAGACGATATTTATCGTGTTGGGACAATTGCGACTGTACTTCAATTATTAAAGCTACCCGATGGTACAGTAAAAGTATTAGTTGAAGGCACACAACGTGCGAATATCGAAGAGTTTGTTGATAACGAAGACTTTTTCGTTGCTAATGCACAGTTCATTGAATCGGATTCAGTGAACGAACAAGAACAAGATATCTTTATTCGTAGTGCATTGAGCCAGTTTGAAGGCTATGTAAAATTAAATAAAAAAATCCCACCTGAAGTGATGACCTCGGTATCGGGTATTGATGAGCCTGCGCGTCTTGCTGACACTATGGCAGCACATATGCCATTGAAAGTGCCTGAAAAACAAAAAGTACTTGAAATATCTAGCGTTACAGAACGTTTAGAGTACTTAATGGCGCTGATGGAAGGTGAAATAGACTTATTGCAAGTTGAGAAGAAAATTCGCACCCGCGTTAAAAAGCAAATGGAAAAATCGCAGCGTGAGTATTACCTCAATGAGCAAATGAAAGCGATTCAAAAAGAGTTGGGTGAAATTGATGACGTACCGGATGAATTTGAAGCGTTGAAAAAGCGCATTGAAGAGTCTGGCATGCCATCAGAAGCGAAAGAAAAAGCCACAGCTGAATTAAATAAGCTTAAAATGATGTCGCCAATGTCGGCAGAAGCCAGTGTTGTTCGCTCATACATAGATACGTTAATTAACGTACCGTGGAAAAAACGCTCCAAGGTGAAAAAAGACTTAGCCGGCGCGCAAAAAATATTAGATAGCGACCACCACGGCCTTGATAAAGTCAAAGAGCGCATTATTGAGTACCTCGCAGTACAACAGCGCACAAATAAACTTAAAGGGCCAATCTTATGTTTAGTTGGACCGCCAGGTGTAGGTAAAACATCACTTGGACAGTCTATTGCGCGTTCAACGGGTCGTAAATACGTTCGTATGGCACTCGGTGGTGTACGCGATGAGGCTGAGATTCGTGGGCATCGTCGTACTTACATTGGCTCTATGCCTGGTAAGTTAATTCAAAACATGACTAAAGTGGGCGTTAAAAACCCATTATTCTTGTTAGATGAAATTGACAAAATGTCAGCAGATATGCGCGGTGACCCTGCATCAGCATTGTTAGAAGTATTGGATCCTGAGCAAAACAGTCATTTTGCGGACCATTACTTAGAAGTTGATTACGACTTATCTGATGTGATGTTTGTTGCAACCTCGAATAGCTTTAATATTCCAGGTCCTTTATTAGACCGCATGGAAGTGATTCGATTATCGGGTTACACCGAAGACGAAAAGCTAAATATTGCTAAAGAACACTTAATTCCTAAGCAAATTAAGCGTAATGGTTTAAAAGCTAAAGAAGTTGAAATTGCCGACAGTGCTATCATTGGTATTATCCGTTATTACACTCGTGAAGCGGGCGTGCGTAATTTAGAGCGTGAAGTATCTAAGCTATGTCGTAAAGCGGTTAAAAATATCTTAATCGAAAAAGACACTAAAACAGTGACAATTGATGCAGATAACCTTGAAGAATACTTAGGTGTGCAACGCTTTGATTACGGTAAAGCAGAAGACGGCGACCGTATTGGTCAAGTTACAGGCCTTGCATGGACAGAAGTCGGTGGTGACTTACTCACGATTGAATGTGCTGCAGTACCAGGTAAAGGCAAATTGACTTACACCGGCTCGTTAGGCGATGTAATGCAAGAGTCGATTCAAGCGGCAATGACCGTTGTGCGTAATCGTGCTGATGAGCTGCGTATTAATAGCGACTTTTATGAAAAGCGCGATATTCACGTACACGTACCTGAGGGCGCAACACCTAAAGATGGCCCAAGTGCCGGTATTGCAATGGTAACGTGTTTGGTTTCAAGCTTAACCGGTAATGCGGTGCGCTCTGATGTAGCCATGACAGGTGAAATTACCTTACGTGGTGAAGTATTGCCTATTGGTGGTTTAAAAGAGAAATTATTAGCGGCTCACCGTGGTGGGATTAAAACGGTCATCATTCCAAAAATTAACGAACGTGACTTAAAAGAGATACCTGACAATGTATTGGCGGGTCTTGATATTCACCCAGTTACATGGATTGATGAGGTATTAAAGCTTGCTTTAGTGCATCCAGTTGATAGTTTTTCAGTCGAAACACCGAAAAAGCAGTAAAAAAGCCAAAAAAAGTGCTTTTAGGGGCTTTTCAAATCTAAACGGTATGATAAGTTAAGCACTGGTTTTCAAGCCTAGCCCTTGCAGGGCCTAGGCTTAAGAAAAATATAATCATATGAGCTTTAAATAAATGCTCAAAAATTTCAAAACAGTGATGTTAGTTTAAAAAAACAATCGCTCTTGATAACAACAATGAAAGAGGATGATATTGTGAATAAATCTCAATTAATCGATCAAATCGCAGCTGATGCTGACATTTCTAAAGCGGCTGCAGGTCGTGCACTAGATTCATTCATCGAATCTGTATCTGGCGCGCTAAAAGATGGCGACTCAGTTGCACTTGTTGGTTTTGGTACTTTCTCTGTACGTGAGCGTGCTGCTCGTGCAGGTCGTAACCCACAAACTGGTGAAACGATTCAAATTGCTGCTGCTAACATCCCAGCTTTTAAAGCCGGTAAAGCGCTTAAAGACGCAGTAAACTAATCACTGTGTAAACAAATTAGTTATGGCGAGTGAACAATACGCTTAATTATTCTAATCGATGAATTAAGTTACTTCACCGCCAGTTACTTCAAGTGAAAAAGCGTATCTGGTAAGATACGCTTTTTTTACATATGACAAGGTAGAAAAGACCTTGGTCAGAAAAGAGATAAACAAATGCTTGAGAAAATCAGAGAAGGTTCGCAAGGGCCGGTAGCCAAAGTCATTTTAGGCGCGGTGATTTTATCTTTTGCCTTAGCTGGGATCGGTAGTTACTTAGGTCAAACCACAGAACAACCCGTTGCTGAAGTAAATGGAATTAAAATTAGCCAAACAGAATTTAGCCGTGCGTTTCAAAATGAACGTAGCCGCTTAGAACAACAATTTGGTGAATATTTTACCCAAATAGCAGCCGATCCAACTTATATGGCTCAAATACGTCAAGGCGTGATTGACCGTTTAGTACAACAAGAATTACAAAGCCAGTTAGCGACTGAGCTGGGTCTGCGTGTGAGTGATGAAAGTATTCGTCAAACAATTTTAGAGCTTCCTTATTTTAAAATTGGCGATCAATTTAATAACGACCGTTACTTACAAGTGATTCGTCAAATGAACTTCCAACCTGATTCATTTCGAGAGTACCTTCGTGATGATATGACACGTAGCCAGTTAGTGTCAGCGGTTGCAGGAACTGACTTTGCATTGCAAAACGAGCTTAAATCAGCCATTGCACTGCAACAACAAACTCGCAGCATTGATTATTTAGTCATTGATAAACAAGCAATGCAGGCTGATGTTGACGTTACTGATCAAGAAGTGGCTGATTATTACGAATTAAATGCAGGGCAATTTTTATCGCCAGAGCTTATTTCAGTTAATTACATTGAGTTAGATGCAGATGATATCGATGTTGCATCGGTAAGCGAAGACGACGTAAAAGCATATTATGAGCAGAGTAAAGCGCAATATGTTGAGCCTGAAAAACGTCGTGTATCACATATCTTAATTGATAACAGTGAAGATGACGATGCGGCAAAAGCGAAAGCTGAGTCTTTATTAGCACAGCTTAATGCGGGTGCTGATTTTGCACAATTAGCTGAATCGTCGTCAGATGATATTGTTAGCGCCGAAATGGGTGGTGACCTAGAGTGGATTGAACGTGATGTCATGGAGCCTGCATTTGAAGATGCTGCTTTTGCACTGCAAAACAAAGGTGATTACTCTGATGTAGTAGCCTCTGAATTTGGTTATCACATCATTAAACTTACAGACATTCAATCGCAGCAAGTTAAACCTTACGATGCCGTGAAAGCCGATTTACGTGCTGAACTTGAACAAGCTGAAAAAGTGGATGCGTTTTACGAGAAGCAAACAGAAATGGGTGCGTTAGCATTTGAGATTTCTGACCGCTTAGACGATGCTGCTGAAGTGGCGGGTGTTGAAGTACAATCTACACCGCTATTAGCACTGAGTGCGCTTCCTGAGCCGCTTAATAATCCTGCGGTTATAACCGCATTATCATCAGTTGAATTACTAGAAGATAAAGTAAACTCAGAAGTAATCGAACTAGGTAATGAGCACGTGATTGTGGTTCGTGTTAACGAGCATCAACCGGCTGCAACCAAAGCATTGAGCGAAGTAAGCGAGCAAATTAAAACACGCTTAGTAAACGAAAAAGCGTCGGATCTTGCTAAAGAAAAAGCACGTACCTTATTTGCACAAATCAAAGACGGTAAGAGCTTAAACGATGTTGCTGCTGAGCAGTCACTAAGCGTTCGTCAAGAGTCGCAACTTACTCGTGAAAGCTTTGCTGTTTCGCCTGCTATTGTTACCCAAGTATTTAAAATGGCGCACCCACGAGATGGCGCAGTTTATGATGTAGTTAACTTAAACAATGGTGATGCTGCTATTGTTGCGCTTAACTCAGTCACGGATGCACCAGTGAGTGACAGCATTGAGCCACAAATGAAGCAAAATATCACGATGGCCCAAGCACAGAAAAACTATACGGTATTCATTGAGTCGCTTAAGCAACAAGCGGAACTAAATGTACCAAAAGCAGCGCAACCTGCGGAATAAATAATAGCTAAACTATAAAAGGCGCCAATTGGCGCCTTTTTTGTTTTTGTATTAACAGCTTAATAAGCGTTGAGTAACCTTTGACTGTGGGCTTTGAAAAATAGCTTCAGTGGGACCGTATTCAACAATTTCACCTTTATTGAGAACGACTAATTGGTCGCTAATATGACGCACTAAACTTAAGTGATGGGTGATCAAAATATAGGTTAAACCGGTTTCGAGCTGTAATTTAAGTAATAAGTTAACTATTTGCGCCCTCACAGAGGGGTCAAGCGACGAAAGTGCCTCATCGAGTACAACGACCTTGGGATCTAAAATAAGTGCGCGAGCGAGCGCTATACGCTGTAATTGCCCAATACTAAACATATGCGGATAGTATTGTTGATGATCAACCAGCAAACCGACCTTAAGTAAAGTACTGCCAATTTTTTCACTGCGCTGATCTTTATCAAAATCGGTATTAAATTTTAGGCAATCGTCGAGCATTTCTGCAATGGTTAATGCCGGGTTTAATGAGGTGGCCGAATCTTGAAAAATCATTCGGATGTAACGGCACTGAGCATCGCGCTGGCCGTTGTTTTCAATGGTGTTATTTTCTAATAATATTTGTCCGCTGTCTGCACTGTATGCGCCAACTAACAATTTAGCGAGGGTGCTTTTTCCTGAGCCGGTTTCACCAATAATGGCAATCGTTTCACCTTTACCAATACTAAATGAGATGTTTTTTAGTACATCAAATTTTTTACGGCTAAATAAACCTGCACGCATGTTAAAGGCTTTTGACAAGGCTTGAACTTTTAACAAGGGTTGCATTATTTTACTTCCTTGATCAATGGAAAGTGACACGCGTAACTATGGCCGTGGTGTTTAGAGAGTTTAGGGGCAACCACACACTCTTTTTGTGCTTGCGGGCAACGCGGTCCTAAACGACAACCAATCGGTAAATGTTGTAGTGTAGGTATGGTGCCTTTTAATGCATAAAAAGGTTCTTTATGGGCTAAGCCGTGCTCATAATCAGGTAAGCTTTTTAATAAAGCCTGCGTATAGGGATGACGCGGTTGGCTAAAAATACGGTGCGTTGGACCCGCTTCAACCATTTGTCCGCAATACAAAACATGAATACCATGTGACCAATTTACTATTTCTTCTAGCTCATGGGAAATCATCAAAATAGACATATTCTTTAGCTGATTCAAACTTTTTAATAATCGAAATACCTGCGCACGAGTGGTACTTTCTAATGCGGTTGTTGGTTCATCAGCAATGAGCAATTTAGGTGTACGCGCAATGGCCATGGCTATCATGACTTTTTGACAAACGCCTTCAGAGAGTTCATGAGGGTAGCTATCAAGCACGGCTTCATGATTTTTAATGCCCACTTTGTGTATCAGTGCTTTTACACGATCTTTACGCTCTCGGTTGCGTTTTAAGAAAAACCCTTTGGCGGCCACTTCAGGCAGTGTTTCAGCGATTTGGTTAAATATTTTTGCAGTAGGGTCAAGGCAGCGACTTGGATCTTGATAAATCATTGCAATGTCTTGGCTGACGGTTTTACGGCGCTGCTCTGGTGTGAGGCGCATTAAATCAACACCGCGCCAATGCATTCTATCGGCGGTTATAACCCAGCGTTCGTTAAGTACGCCTACAATGGCTTTTGCAATTAAGCTTTTTCCTGAGCCTGATTCTCCCACTAAGGCGTGTACTTCACCTTCTTTTAAACTAAAACTTACCCGGTCAACAGCGCGAATAGCGGTTTCAGACGTTTGCAGCTCTATGGTTAAGTTTCGAATATCTAGTAAATGCATTTAATCGGCCTTACGCGCTTGTAAAACTTTGCGAAGTCCATCGCCCACCAAGTTTGTTGAAAGAACGGCTAAAAATAGCAGTACACCCGGAAGTGCCACTGTCCATGGCGCTAAATAAATAAGCCCTAAGTTTTCGGCCAAAATAGCACCCCATTCAGTGGTCGGCGGCTGTGCGCCAAGTTTTAAAAACCCTAGCGCAGCAATATCTAAAATAGCTGTGGAGAGGGCCATAGTAAAAATAACCACAATATACTCATACACATTAGGAAAAATACCGCGCGATAAAATATGCCACTTAGAGGCCCCATCGAGCCGGTACGCTGTGACATAATCTTTACCTAGCTCATCAACGATTAGGTTTCTAATAGAATGAATAAACTGTGGTAACAGCGCTAAAATAATTGCCCAAACGGTATTCATTAACCCTGGGCCGAGTATGGCAATAATAATAATGGCCAATAATAATGAGGGGATAGATAAGGTTACATCAAGTAAATGGTTCAAAAAGCTAGAGCGTATGCCTTTGCTTATACCAGCAAATGTACCGACTAACACACCAATTATGGTGGTAATTAGTGCAGCCACGACCGACAAGCCAAATGTATAAGTCGCGCCATTCATTAAGCGTGAAAGCACATCTCGGCCTAAGTCATCGGTGCCTAAAATAAACCGCACATCGCCCATTTCATTCCATGAAGGTGGCAGCAGTAGTGCATTACTGTGCTGTTGGTTTACTCCATAGGGCGCAAGAAACGGCGCTGTTGCAGCTAATATACTAAAGGCAATAAACACCCATAAACCCACCAAAGCAGGATGGTTATTTTTAAATTTTCGCCATAGTCTCGCTAATGGCGATTTATTTGAATCTTCTGAAAATAAATTAAACTTTGCCATGCGCTTGGTTCCGAGACAGAGGATCGAGTAGGGTGTATGTTAGTTCAGCTATAATTGTGGCAATAATAATGAAAAAAGAAACGGCCATTAACCCCCCTTGTATGGCAGGGTAGTCACGTTGATAAATACTGTCTATTAACCAACGGCCAATCCCCGGCCATGAAAAAATAACCTCGGTGATCATAGCAAGGGTGATCAAGGTGCTAAATTGCAAACCAATTTGCTTTATGACTGGCAGTAATGCATTTCTCAGGGCGTGATGAATAATAAGCTGTCCACGGTTGAGGCCTTTGGCGCGAGCTGTTTTGATAAAGTTTTGATCCATTACTTTTAACATTGACTCGCGGGTAAAGCGCACCAATACAGTGGTCGGATACATAGCCAGTACAATGGTAGGTAAAGTTAGGTGATGCAGTGCATCAAGCATTGCCATGCCATTGTAGGGAAAATCAGCTAGTAAAATATCCAGTAAGATAAACCCGGTACTGGCCGGTATTTCATACAATAAGCTCACTCGCCCCGACATAGGAAACCAACCAAGTTTGAGCGAAAAAACCATAATTAGTAATAACGCGAGCCAAAAAATAGGCATAGAATAACCAACCATAGCTGTTGAGCTAATTAATTTATCAGGCCATTGTTTATGATAAGCCGATGCTAAAATCCCGACAGGCACGCCTACTACAACCGAGATGACTAACGCATAAATACTCAGCTCTAAGGTCGCTGGAATTAAATCAACCACGTGAGCAAAAACACTATCTCCTGAGGCAAACGACACGCCCCAATCGCCTTGTACTATTCGCCCAACAAAGGCAATGTACTGCATAAAGTAGTTACTGTTAAACAGGTACTTTTCTTCTAGCTGTGCATTTTGAGTAAAGTTAGTGTCTGGTATGCCGCTTAAGTTACTCAGTGGATCGCCAGGGAATAAGTAGCTCAGCGAAAAAGTAAAAATACTCAGTAATAACACCATGAAAAATAACAATCCGAGGCGGCGTAAAATATAATCGAATAACATTACTTCTTCCTCGCGTTAGCCAATGAAATAGCGCCAAATGGCCCGAGTGTGATCCCCTCAACATCAGCACTACTTGCCTGAAAACGCATGCCGTGGGCTATTGGGTATAAGGGTAATTGTTCGATGATCATACTTTGTGCAGCGTCGTAATATTGTTTACGTAAATTTAAATCGGTCGTATCGAGAGCTTTAGTTAACAGTAAATCAAATTCAGGATTACACCAGTTCGCTGGGTTTTTGCCACTGAAGGTCGCGGTGCAGCTAAGTAACGGGCTAAAAAAGTTATCAGGATCAGGCGTATCTGCTGCCCAACCTAATAATACACTGTCGTGACGGTGCTCGCCTATGCGTTGAATAAAGGTGTTCCACTCATATTCGACAATATTAACGTTAACGCCAATTTTGCGTAAATCGCTTTGCATCAGCTCTGCCATTTTTCGTGCATTGGGGTTATAAATACGGCTGACAGGCATAGCCCAAATGCTCATATCAAACCCTTTTTCATAACCGGCTTCAGTTAATAGTTTTTTTGCCAGTTGTGGGTCGAAAATTGGCATGTTCTTTTGTGGTTCAAACGCCCACGACGTGGGTGGTAATATTGACCGCGCACGAAGTCCATTACCGTAGTAAACTGCCTGCATTATTTTTTCTATATCAATGGCATGCACTAAGGCTTGGCGTACTTTTAAGTTATCAAACGGAGGGCGTTCGGTATTAAATGCCCAATAACCTATGTTTAAGTTGGTTTCCCTTTCAACGTTAATATCATCTCGCTGAGCTAAAATACTTAACTGTGCACTGCTAGGATGCGCAGTTACGTCACACTCTTTGGTAAGAATTTTAGCAATACGCGTGGTGCCATTAGGGGTAATGTCGTACACCAACTGCTCAAGTGCCACCTCGTGTTTCCAATAGTCAGCATTTTTATAAAAGCGTACTAAATGGTCGCGTCGATATTCTTTGTAAATATAAGGGCCGGTGCCAACTGGATATTGATCAAATAGGTTTTCTTGATTGTTGGCTTTGAGCGCCATGGCATATTCTTTAGAGAGCACCACGGCGAAATCGGTCGCCATATTCGCTAAAAAACTGCTTTCGGCGTTAAATAATTCAAACCGAACTTGGTGATCAGACACCCTGACAATTTTACGAATAAGTTGGTCAATCCCCACACTTTGAAAGTAGGGGTAATTCGCATCACCGACAAAGTGATAGGGGTTGTATACATCAAATAAACGACTGAAAGTGAAAATGACATCATCAGCGTTAAATTCGCGTGTTGGGGTAAAATACGCGGTGGTATGAAATTTAACACCTTTGCGCAGAGTAAAAGTGACAGACTTACCGTCTTTGCTAATTTTCCAGTCGGTGGCTAGTTCGCTTTTAAATTCAGCAGTCACAGGGTCAATACTAATTAACCGGTCGTACAACTGGTTAGCAATAATATCGATGGTTGATCCTGTGGTTGTGACTTGTGGATTGAACGACACAGGATTTGCCTCAGCGCAATAAACGAGGCCTTGGTTTTTTTCTTCTAAGATTTCTTCTTTACTATCAATGCAACCTACTAAACTCAATGATAATAAAGCAAGTAATAATTTATGCACCCGCACAACCTCTACTATTCCAGCAAATTGTATTTTTTCAAATAACCACGTAATTGATGATACGTTAAACCAAGTACTTCTGCAGTCTTCTTTTGATTAAATTGGCTATGTTCTAATGCTTTTTTTATTAATGTGATCTCAAATTCATTAGAGAGTGTTTTTAAGTCACAAGGAAACTCAGGTTCTGCGTTACTTAAACTCGGTGTTACAGGCGCTTCTTTGGGCTGGGTGTTAACAACTTCATTTTGCACAGCAACAGGGGCTTGTGTATGTTTAATACGTGCTTTAGGTCTAAAGCGGCTTTCGAATGGGTCTAAAATAATTTTATGCACAGGGATATGTTCATTGCCGTGGCGATACAGACTTCGCTCCACCACATTTTTAAGCTCACGCACATTACCCGGCCACTCATAACTGAGTAAACTTTCTTGTGCATTGCGAGTAAAGCCACTAAATAACTCCCACTCTAAGTCGCGTGCCATATTCATTGCAAATTGCTCAGCCAGTAACATAATATCGTCTTGGCGTTCGCGCAGTGGCGGTAGAGTGATTACATCAAACGCGAGCCTATCGAGTAAATCGCTTCTAAACTCACCTTGCTGCGCTAAATGGGGTAAGTCTTCATTGGTCGCACAGACTAAGCGCGTATCTACTTTAACCGTTTGTTTGCCGCCAACACGCTCAAACTCACCATACTCTATTACCCTTAATAGCTTTTCTTGCACTAGGGCAGAAGTATTTGCCAACTCATCTAAAAATAAGGTGCCGCTATTAGCCCGCTCAAATCGGCCTTCATGGCGTTTACTTGCGCCGGTAAATGCACCACTTTCATGGCCAAATAATTCACTTTCGAGTAGATTTTCGTTTAATGCCGCACAGTTGAGTTTGACGTAACTTTGATCCCAGCGCTTGGATAAAAAGTGTAAACGTGCTGCAATAAGCTCTTTACCGGTACCGCGTTCACCAATAATAAGTACGGGTTTATCTAGGTTTGCTAGCTGCGATACCTGATCAAGAACCGATAAAAAGCTGTCTGATTGGCCGAGCAAATTATCCTGTTGGCGATATTGACTCATATTTCCTAACTCTTAGTCATTTTTACTAACAGTTAGTGTATTTCATTATGATTGATAACAAAAGCAATTTGTAATTTACATTTAACTAGTTGAAATTTATTGCTATTTTAAAATTAAAAAAGTTGGCAAGCATATTGATACTAATAAAAGCAGACACATTTAGATTAAATAATAGAGGTATATGTTATGGGAATTTTTTCACGTTTTGCAGACATTGTTAATTCTAATATCAATGCCATTTTAGATAAAGCAGAAGACCCTGAAAAAATGGTTCGTCTTATTATCCAAGAGATGGAAGATACACTGGTAGAGGTACGCTCTACATCAGCAAAAACACTCGCTGAGAAAAAAGAATTAGTACGTCGCGTAGACACACTAAAAGCCCAAGTAAACGATTGGCAAGACAAAGCCGAATTGGCACTGAGCAAAGATCGTGACGATCTAGCACGCTCAGCATTACTTGAAAAGCAAAAATCAGCCGACGCAGTTGCTGCGGTAGAAAGTGAACTTGACCATGTAGAGTCTCATATTGAGAAGCTACAACAAGAGGTAACTACGCTACAAGAAAAGCTAGCAGATGCTAAGGCACGTCAAAAAGCGATTATTTTACGTCAACGCTCGGCTGAGTCGCGCCTTGAAGTTAAAAAAGCGCTTGATAGTTCTAAAGTAGAGGATGCACTTAATCGCTTTGAACGTTACGAAACCAAAATTGATGGGCTAGAATCTCAAATAGAGTCTTATGATTTAGGTAAACAAACGTTAGCTGATGAAATTGCAGACTTACAAAAGAATGAAAAGATTGATGACGAGTTAGCTGAACTTAAAAAGAAACTCGCAAATAAATAAAACGATAATATCAGGGGCCACGTGCCCCTGACATCAACATAGAATACGGATTGTCAGGAGAGGATTATGTTTGATCCAGAGATACTAGTTGCCCCCTTTATCTTATTTATGATTTTTGTTGCGCCACTGTGGTTAATTTTACACTACCGTAGCAAAAAGCAAGTAAGCCAAGGGTTGAGTGAGCATGAGCATCGCCAATTATTGGAGCTTGCACAAAAAGCTGAAAAAATGGCTGATAGAGTAGAAACACTAGAAGCGTTGCTTGATCAAGAGTCACCTCAGTGGAGACAAAAAGTATGAACACTAAACGCGAATTATTCAGAGACCCACAACGCGGCAAAATAGCTGGCGTATGTGCCGGTTTAAGTGACTACTTTAATATGGAGTTATGGTTAGTTCGCATTATATTTGTTAGTGCGGTACTACTAACCGGTGGCCCATTATTTGTGGTAGCGTACATTGCAGCATGGTTTATTTTAGATAAAAAACCTGCTGCAACACATAAAACGCATTCAACTTACAGTGATGACCCACTGGAAGTTAAGTTTAAAGTATGGCAAAAGGGCGAGCCACCTCGTCGTGCATTACAAGACTTAAAAGAGCGTTTAACACGTGTTGATGTTCGCTTACAAGAGATGGAACGTTACGTTACCTCAAGCGAATTTACGGTCAGTCGTGAAATTAATAAACTTTAAAGGATTGATAAGCACCTTGTTTGTAACGTGAACAATTACGGCAGATAGGGTGCAAAACACTTTATGAGCCAATCATTTGCAAAAAAGACCTTTAAAACTTTTAAAGGCAAAGCACAAAAAGCCCTGCACCGTAGTTTAGACCAACATGTTAAGCTTGCTGTAACTGGGTTGAGCGGCAGTGGTAAAACCGCGTTTATCAGTGCGTTAGTTAAGCACTTAACCTCTCAGGCGAATGACAACAACTTACCTTTTTTTGATGTGATGCGCGAGCATCGTCATATTGCCACTAAAATTGTGCCGCAAGAGGCATTAAACGTGCCCACTTTTGATTATAACCGTGCAATGAGTGCCTTACTGCCAATGGAAGGTGACCCTGCTTGGCCGGCGTCTACAGAGCGAATAAATACCCTACGCTTGGCGATTAAATACCAAAGTAATGCGGGTCTGCGAGGTCATTTTTCACCGCAATCAACGTTATACCTTGATATTATTGACTATCCAGGCGAATGGCTGCTCGATTTACCTATGCTTGAACAAAGCTATACTGCGTGGTGTGAACAGCAATACCCATTATTAAATCAGTCTCCTCGCAGCGCTACCTCAGGCGATTTTTTACACGCCGTAGAGCAACTTGACTTACATGCGCCTGTGGATGAAAGTGAGCTTGCTAACATTGCACAACTTTATCAACGCATGCTAGTAGGGCTAAAAAAAGACACCAAACTTGCGATGTTACAACCCGGGCGAATGTTAATGCCAGGCGACTTGCAAGGTGCGCCGTTATTGTTATTTTTTCCAATTAATCCTGAAAAAATGAAAGACGATGTGGTGGCGGGTTCTAATTTAGCGCATTTAATTAAACGTTTTAATGCTTACGTGAAAGAAGTCGTTAAGCCATTTTATAATGAGCATTTTCGTCATTTTGACCGCCAAATTGTGTTGGTTGATGTACTCAGTGCATTAAATGAAGGCCATGAAACTTTGCATGAGCAAAGCCGTGTTATTAATCAATTGTTGGCACATTTTAGTTATGGGGAGTCTGGCTTTTTTAAACGTTTATTCAAACCGAATATTGATAAAATATTGTTTGCTGCTAATAAGTCAGATCACATCAGTGCTAAGCATCATAAAGCGTTAGCCTTGTTACTAGACTCGTTGGTCAAAGAGCAAAGTAATCATTTAAAGTTTGACGGTGTACAAATTGAAACTATGGCTATGTCATCAATTACCGCAACCCAACCTCGCCAAGTGGTTGATAAAGGTCAAACCCTTGATTGCGTTTACGGTAAACCTTTAAATGAGCATGAGTGGCTGACTTATTTACCACCAGAGCCGCCAAGTAGAATGCTTAATAAAAGTGAGTGGCCAGCGCAAGGGTTTGAATTTTTGTCATTTTCGCCGATGCCAAGCCCCGACAAGCAACTTAAACATATTCGATTAGATCATGTGATGCAGTACTTGCTAGGAGATAAATTAACATGAGTGAGTCAACGCAACAGTTTCAAGCAGGGCGTCGTATTAGTGCACAAAGTATTGAGCAAAACGAGCCTGCGTTAACACCTGCTAAAATTATTGAACACGGACAAAGTGATTACACCTCTGAGCTTGAGGATGATGCGCTTGAGCCTGAAGTTGATTTAGAGCCGGTGTATAAAAAGTCAAAATGGCAAACGCTCAAAGGCTTGTTTGCGCTCAGCTTTATTATTTTAGTACTGCTAGAGTTTGGGTTTTCTATTGTGCTTGCTTATCAGCAATCGCTTATTTTGGGCAGTGTTTATTTAACCGCCGTGGTAAGCGGTGTGTTATTAATAACAAGATTGTTATGGCGAGAGTATCGGATGTTGCGCAGTTTAAAGCGTAATCAGCTGCATCGCCATGAAGCCGATAGGTTATTAAACAGTGAGCAAGTGGGTGGTGCACTCCCTTGGCTTGAAAAATTGAACAAGCACCAGCAGTTAGACAATTTTGAAAACTTTAAAAACCAAGTTGCTACGCACCATAGTGATAAAGAAATAATGACACTTTACGCTAATAGCCTACTGGTAAGGCAAGACACCCAAGCTAAAAAGCTTATAAACCGCTTTGCAACAGAGTCAGCCTTATTAGTCGCATTAAGCCCTCTTGCGCTGGTGGATATGATGGCGGTGTTATGGCGCGGTACAAAATTAATTGAACAAATAGGTAAAATTTATGGCATTGGTTTTGGTTACGCCAGTCGCATTAAACTCTATCGAATGCTGTTAAAACAAGTTATGTTTGTAGGCAGTGCAGAGCTTGTATCTGATTTAGCTGCCACGGCACTCAGTGCTGAGCTATTAGGCAAACTTTCAGGGCGAGCCGCGCAAGGCGTCAGTGCGGGTATATTTACAGCACGTATAGGCTATAAAGCCATGGAATTAAGCCGACCCTTACCGCGTCTTGAAAATAAACGCAGCTTGTTAAAAGGCACTGTTCAAGGGGTTGCGAGTAAAATTATGAGTCGCACTAAGAGAGCCGAGAGTAATTAGTTGGCAATATTTGTGTACAGCTTTTTGAGTAAAGTTTGCACAAATAGCCATCTGAGCATCCGGCATGCTTGTGATTTAAAGTGCGGTGCGTTTTATTTATGTAATTGACACACATAATAAAAACGAGAGCACACAATGAGCAAGCATCATCCACACACCCAATGTATCCATGGCCCACAAAAAGCCAATGATCCCCATGGCGCATTAACCTCGCCATTATACCAAACATCGACATTTCATTTTGAAAATGCTGCGCAGGGTGCTGCACGGTTTGCTGGCGATGAGCCAGGTTATATTTATACGCGTTTGGGTAACCCTACCACCACTGAACTTGAACAAAAAGTGGCGCAATTAGAGGGCTGTGAGGCTGCAGCGGCAACGGCTACAGGTATGGGAGCGGTATCGGCTTCGGTACTGAGCTTTTTATCACAAGGCGATCACTTAGTTGCATCAAGTGCGCTTTATGGCTGCACCTTTGCTTTTTTTGCGCATATGTTGCCGCGTTGGGGCATTGAAGTCACCTTTGTGGATATGACCAATGAAGATGAGTTACGTGCTGCAATAAAGCCAAACTCAAAAATGATATTTGCAGAGACACCGATAAACCCAACGATGGCCGTTATTGATTTAGCACTTATTGGTGATGTAGCAAAACAGCATAATTTAATAAGTGTGGTCGACAATACCTTTTTAACGCCGCTGCTACAGTCACCTAAACAATACGGCATCGATATTATTATGCACAGTGCTACCAAGTATTTAAATGGTCACGGCGATGTAGTCGCAGGTATTGTGTGTGGATCCCTTGAGCACATTACACAGATTAAAATGACCGTGCTTAAAGATATAGGCGCGACGATTAGCCCACACGATGCATGGTTAATTAACCGAGGTTTAAAAACATTAGCTATACGGGTAGAGCGTCATTGGCAGAGTGCGCAAACGATTGCTGAATATTTAGAGGCTCACCCTCAAGTGAGTAAAGTGTACTATCCTGGACTGAAGTCGCACCCAGGTCATCGGTTTATTGGTAAGCAAATGAAGGCTGCTGGCGGTGTTATTGCTTTTGAAATTAAAGGGAGTTTAACCGACGGTGAGCAGTTTATTGATAGCATGAAGCTATGTACTTTAGCGGTTAGCTTAGGCGATGCTGAAACACTTATTCAACACCCTGCATCGATGACCCATTCGCCTTACACACCGGAAGAAAGATTAGCAGCCGGAATTAGTGATGGTTTAATTCGCTTATCTGTTGGGCTTGAAGATGTTAATGATATTATTAACGATCTCAACCAAGCATTTACTAAAATATCGTAACGTGTAATTTATTGTTTACATTGGTTTCGATTTGTAAGCGCTGTTAAATATGGGGTGTGTTTTTATCTTTGCTCTGGTGTAATTATAAATTTACGATCTGTGCAATATGCGAAAGTATTGATCTGAGTCAAGCTATTAAACTTTTGTTCACTTTTGCATAGTATGACTACATCGAATAGCCGAGCACGTGGCTATTATTTTGACACCGATTTAGGGTTTAAACCCAAAGAAGGTATTTATGGCTAAAGCAAGTAATTACACCTCTAAAACACCAGATGAAAATGGCGTTATACATTGGAGCGATGAAGAAAATAAAATTTGGTCTGAGCTTGTAGCACGCCAACTTGCGTGCATTGAAGGCAAAGCCTGTGACGAGTACATGGAAGGGTTAAAAAAAATTAATCTACCGCATGATCGTATTCCACAGCTAAGTGAGCTAAACGAAGTGCTATTGGCAACAACAGGTTGGCAAGTAGCACCTGTACCTGCACTTATCGACTTTGATGAGTTTTTTAGACTACTGGCCAACAAGCAGTTTCCTGTTGCTACGTTTATTCGTAGCCGTGAAGAATTTGATTATTTACAAGAGCCCGATATTTTTCATGAAATATTCGGCCACTGTGCCATGCTAACAAATCCTGACTTTGCTGAATTTACGCATAAATACGGGCAACTAGGTTACGCGGCAGAGAAAAAAGACCGCGTTTATTTAGCGCGCATGTATTGGTTTACGGTCGAATTTGGTTTGATGCAAACTGAAAAAGGATTACGTATTTACGGGGGCGGTATTTTATCAAGCCCAGGAGAAACCCAATACGTGTACTCTGATACACCAGAAATTAATCCAATGAATGTGCTAGATGTGCTGCGCACGCCATACCGTATTGATATTATGCAGCCGCTGTACTACACCATTAATTCGATTCATGATCTGTTTGAAATATCGCAAATGGATATAATGACTTTAGTTGAGCAAGCTAAGGCGCTTGGTTTACACGAGCCGAAATTTCCCCCAAAAGAAAAATTAGCTAGTTAGTTTTTTAATAAAAGTAACACTAGAATTAAGGATTTAAAATGTCTTCATTAAGTGAACAAAAATGTGAAGCCTGTCATGCAGATGCTCCAAAAGTATCAGATGCAGAATTGGCTGAATTAATTAAAAAAATCCCTGATTGGGTGCCTGAAGTACGCGACGGTATTATGCAATTAGAGCGCGTTTATAAGTTTAAAAACTTTAAGCAGGCCATTGCATTTACTAATAAAGTTGGCGATATGGCTGAAGATGAAGGCCATCACCCTGGTCTATTAACCGAATGGGGTAAAGTAACTGTTACTTGGTGGAGCCATTCAATTAAAGGTTTGCATAAAAACGATTTTATTTGTGCCGCTAAAACAGACGATGTATTTAACGCGCTGTAATTATATTTGAGTAAATAAAAAGGCACTTTACAGTGCCTTTTTTATTTTTAATTACCATTTTACCAATATTGACTGCATCCGTTAAGCTTTATCGGTATTTAACATGTCATCATGTTCGGCCATATCCCAAGGAAGTTCGCCTGGGCTATTACCTAGAAAGTGTAAGTAGTTCTCAAATTGGTCAAGAATATCTTTCACAATATCATCTTCAGTGTAGCCATAAACATCGTATGACAGACCACCGCGACGTAAAAACACGTCGGCCTTATAATACTTTTCAGCATCGTTGTTATCAGGCTTTAGCTCTGAGTAAGCAAAGCTTGGCATAGGATGCTCGGTAAGGCGAATATCATAAACAAAATCCACATGTTCATGGCGCAGTACCGTTAAATGAGCGCGGCCTAAATCCGTATCAAATTCCACCACTGCATGCCATTGTCTAGATTTCAATTCTGCTTGTACGGCTTTCATTGCCTCAACTACCACGCTACCAATAAAAGTATGTACTTTTTCTTTATTAGGGTAATTGACCATAGCCGCTAAACGACGCTTCCAGTGAGACAAGTTAATGTTGCGGCTATTAAGTGTATGTGCTTGCAAGCTGGTGTCTCGATGGCCTTCAATTTTTAGAGCTCGCCAAAGCCCCGCCGTGGCAATTAGCATAATAATAGCAAAGGGTAAGGCACTGGCTATGGTCATGGTTTGCAGCGCACTTAGTCCGCCTGCCACTAATAAAACAGCCGCCACAGCACCTTCAAGTACCGCCCAAAACACGCGTTGCCAAGCTGGAGTATTAATGCTTCCTCCAGAGGCGAGTGAATCAATGACTAAAGAGCCTGAATCAGATGATGTAACAAAAAAAGTTATGATCAAAATGACAGTGAGCAGTGAAATGAAAAATGACAGTGGTAACACTTCAAATAATTGAAATAATGCGACGGCATGATTTGCTTGTACATCGCCAATAAGGGTATCAAATCCCTCATTCATAATTAAGTTAAGTGCGGTATCACCAAAGACTGAAAACCATAAAAAGGTAAAAATAGTGGGAACTAACATTACCCCAACAACAAATTGTCGGATGGTTCTGCCGCGGCTAATTTTTGCGATGAACATACCCACAAACGGTGCCCACGCAATCGTCCAGCCAAATATAAATAAGGTCCAGTTACCAATCCAATCACTGCGGCTGTATGCCTGTAAATTAAAGGTACGTTCAACAATGCCGCTTAGGTAACTGCCGGTATTTTGTAAAAATGATTCTAAGATGTGAATAGTTGGGCCAATGAAAAACACAAAAGCCATTAGTGAAACCGCTAAGGTCATATTCACAATTGATAATCGCTTGACCCCTTTATCCATACCGGCCACCACTGAGAGTGTTGCTGCCGCAGTAATTACGGCAATCGCGGTAATTTGCACTGTGGTATTAATAGGGATGTTTGGCCATAAGTAATGTAGGCCAGCATTTATTTGAGTCACCGAAAGCCCTAGTGTAGTGGCAATACCAAATAAAGTACCTAATATGGCAAATACATCCACAGTATGGCCGATTGGGCCATAAATTTTATCGCCAATAAGTGGATACAAGGCAGAGCGAATAGACAGTGGTAAGCCATGGCGAAATGCAAAATAAGCAAGCACTAAACCAACAATTCCATAGATAGCCCAAATATGAAATCCCCAATGGAAAAAGGCAATTTGCATTGCCTGCTTGGCGGCATCAACGGTTTCAGCCGCCCCCGATGGCGGGGATGCGTAATGCAGCACAGGTTCAGCAACACCAAAGTAAAGCAGTGCCACGCCATAACCGGCAGAAAAGAGCATGGCAAACCATTCACCAAAGCTGTATTGTGGCTGTGCATGATCAGGGCCTAATTTTATATTCCCCCAGCTAGAAGCCGCGACTGAGACAATAAATACCAAGAAAATAGCGACAGACAACATATAAAACCAGCCAAAGGTTTCTGTTATCCACATAAGGGCAACACTAAATGCCTGACCAGCGAGTTCAGGGTTACTACTTGTACCAATCACCAAAAGTAGAATAATAAATACTGCAGGCAAAAATACAGGTAGCAAAATGGTTGAGCGTAAAGCAGTTTTTGTCATATTAATCCTTAATATTAATTGCTAACTTTCAAGTATGCCTGACTACCTTATTATAAATTCACTAGGGTTGGCTAATTTTGCAGCTTAAAAATGTCACTTTTTTAAATTAAAGTTAATATTTACAGCAGCTTGGTTTTAAAAAAGAAAGTAAGAGAAAGTTGATGTGAGAGTATTAAAGTATTTATTTTAGAGGGGTATAGCCTTATATAGGCTAAGGACTAAATCGAGTCTTAGCATTTCCAATCACATTGCTTTACCAGCTCAAACCAAGGGCTGGTAAAGTCCTTAGCGACAATAGGGGCGGGTAAGGTTACAGCTACATCTAGCTTGTTGGCTAAATAGCGCGCGACTAGTTGTTTCATTTTATCGCTTTCTAATTGCTCATACGCTGTTTGTAACTGTTGTTTGTCTTTTTGGCTTATAAAACCCCCAGTCAAATTTTTGTAGCCTATTTCAAGCCAAAAGAGTAATGCTTGTTTCGCTTCATTGGGAAAGGCATGGGTTAATGTGGCCGTTGGGCTATAGAGTCGCTCAAAATTAATTTGCTGCTCTTGAATCAAAAAAACCATTAATAAATTAAGCCCGGTTGAGATTTGCCCCGCGCGTTTATCAATGTTTTGGTTATTTCTTAATGCACTTCTAAAATAGCGCTCAGCTTCGGGTATATTGCCCTCATCCAGGGCTAAATAACCTAAGTTACTTTCTATCAGTGCGGTTACATTGGGAAGCTGTAATTGTGTGGTGATCTTATGACTGTCGAGGTATAAAGCACGCGCTTTTGCAAAGTCATCTTGCGAGCGAGCAACCAATGCCATACTGTTGGTGAGTGTTAAGCGTTGACGATCGTTTTGCGCATATTTGTAAGCACATTTAAATGAGTACTGGGCATCGTCTAAATATTCTGCATGGCGAAGCCATATTCCCAAGGCACTCATAATGGTGGTCAGTTTTTGTTTGAAATAATCAGTTTGATGATGCTGAAATATTGCGTCAATCGATGTATAAAGCTCGTCATAGTGACTTGTAGGTACTGCTGTACGGGCATAGATAAGGTGCCAGCGGATAAATAATTCTGGCGGCATGAGTTGTAACCCTGTGAGGTTTTCTAAAATAGTAATAGATTGAGCTGGATTAACAGTAAGATAATCTTCGGCTTCGTCTAATTTTTTTTCAAAGGTATTGAAGTCATTAGCAAAGACGTGTTTTGAACATAATAATATCAACCAACTTATTACAAAAAGCCGCAACAACTTAACCTCGACAATCGAACTATGCGTTAATTCACTATAGTTGTAGGCATCTAACAAAGCAACGCCATTAAAGGGGACAGGTTTGTGAGAAAGTATTTTAAAATCACTAAAAAAGCCCTAAAGCTATACAAGCTTAGGGCTTTTTCTGTATGTAATTAAATTTTAGCGAATACACATTAACTTAATGTGTCGTTGGGTTTTGTTTTATTCAACCCAACCTACGTTTAACATCAACCTGCTTAGCGCTAACAGCTAAAAACTTACAGCTGCTCTTAATCATCAATCGAGCGCAGTAGGGCATTAATGCCCACTTTTTCGCGAGTTTGTTTATCTACTTTTTTCACAATAATAGCCGCATACAAGCTATGGCTGCCATCTTTTGAAGGCAGTGCACCTGGAACCACAACAGCGCCGGCAGGTACGCGGCCATAGTGAATTTCACCGGTTTCACGGTCGTAAATACGGGTGCTTTGGCTAATGTAAACCCCCATTGAAATAACGGCGCCTTCTTCAACAATTACGCCTTCAACAATTTCTGAACGTGCGCCAATAAAACAGTTGTCTTCAATGATGGTAGGATTCGCTTGTAACGGCTCTAAAACGCCGCCTATGCCTACGCCGCCAGATAAGTGTACATTCTTACCAATTTGAGCACATGAGCCCACAGTCGCCCATGTATCAACCATGGTGCCATCGTCAACAAATGCACCTATGTTTACGTACGATGGCATTAATACGACATTTTTACCTACAAAGCTGCCTTTACGAGCAACGGCGTTGGGTACGACACGCATGCCGCCTTGCTGAAATTGCTCCGGCGTGTAGTCGCTAAATTTAAGCGGTACTTTGTCGTAAAATTGGTTTACGCCGTCGTTCATTGGCTGATTTTCACGAATTCTAAATGAAAGTAGTACTGCTTTTTTAAGCCACTGGTGAACAACCCATTCGCCTGAAATTTTCTCTGCAACGCGAGCAGCGCCGCTATCTAATAGCTCAAGCGCATCTATAATCGCTTGTTTAACATCGCTTGATACTGTAGCAGGGCTAATGCTGTCGCGGTTATCCCACGCATTTTCAATCATGGTTTTTAAATCTGACATAGTGTCCTCTTATTCAATTTCGGCGTTGAGTTTTTTACGTAATGCCTGATGAATTTTTGCTTGCTCTTCATCAGTCAGCGCTTGATATTCGTTATTTGATACCACAAAGAAATCTTCTGCACGTTCGCCTACCGTGGTAATACGTGCGGCATGTATGTGGAGTAAGTAAGCTTGAAAAACCTCGGCTATTTTAGTTAATAGTCCAGGTATATCAACCGCTTGAATTTCTATTAAGCTACGATCCTTACGAGGGTGCGGGCGCAGTACAATTTTAGGTTTAATATTAAAGTCTTTAAAACGCTGTGATCGGCTCTTTTTAAAGCGTATTTTTTTACGTGGATCATGAAGCGCTTGCTCTAATCCGCGTTTAATCGATTGTGCGCGGCTACTGGCAATCGGATCGCCGTTAACTTCTAAAATAACAAAGTTGAACAGTACGTAGCCATCTTTGGTGGTCAGTACTTGGGCGTGCTGAATTTGCGCTTTTTTAGAGCCAATAACACTTACCAGTCGAGCAAAGAGGGCACCTGAATAGGGGCTATAAGCAAACACTTGGGTACCGCCATGCATCGCTTTATTAGAAACGATAACACTGGGCTGGCTTAAATCAGTGCACTTGAGTAAGTGCTCAGTATGCCAAGAAATTTGTTGCTCACTAAAAGCGGTAAAGTAATTTGCTTTAAAACGGCTCCAAATTAAGTCAATTTGCTCCTCGTGATAATGCAAATTAAGCAGGCGTTGCTTAGCTTGGTGCTTTTTATCACGAATTTGGTCGCGTTGATCCATTGGGTTTTCAAGCCCGAGGCGCAAGGCGCGCTGTGTGTGCAAATAAAGCTCGCGCAGCAGCGTGTTTTTCCAGTCATTCCATAGGTTGTCATTGGTGGCTCGAATATCAGCCACGGTTAAACAATAGAGGTAATCGAGTTGGCGTTCGGTTTTTACTCGCGATGCAAAATCTTTTATTACATCGGGATCGTTAATATCTTTACGTTGCGCAGTTACCGACATTAGTAAGTGGTTGCTTACTAACCACGCTATGAGCTTACCATCTGAAGAGGCAAAGCCATGCAGCTTTGAAAACGCTATGGCATCAACAGCGCCCAGCTCTGAGTGATCTCCTCCTCGCCCCTTAGCAATATCATGAAAAATACCAGCCAAATACAGTAATTCGGGTTTATCCATGCGCGTAACTATTTCACTGCAAATTGGAAAGTCACTAATGCTGGTTTTATCGAAGTATTGGTAAATATTATTAATTAATTTATGGGTATGTTCATCTACGGTATAGGCATGAAACAAATCAAACTGCATTTGGCCAAAAATATTGCGCCACTGCGGAAGGTAAGCGGCAATCATGCCGTGCTTATGCATTAGCGTAAATGCACGGCCCATGCCGTTAGGGTGCTTTATAATACGTAAAAAAGCTTCGCGGCACGCGGCATAATCTTGTAAGTCACCTAATAAGCGACGACGTACTTGGCGGATAGTTCGGATAGTGCTTGGGTATATATGGGTAATTTCTGGGTGATCAGCAATGTGCTCAAATAATACAAAAAGTTGGTCACGCCTAAAAAATACTGACGGACTTTTTACCCGAATTTGATGGCCCACGCGTTCAAAGTTACGATCAAGTTCTTCAACAGTGGCTTGGCTGCTGTCTGGTGAAATACTTTGCTCAAAGTACGAAAGTAGCATTTGATTAAGTTCACGCACCCGGCTCATTATTCTGAACAAGCGTTTCATCATGCGCTCAACAGAGGCTTTACCATCACTACCAAAACCCAAAATTTCAGCCGCTTGCGGTTGGTGATCGAATAATAAACGGTTTTCTGAGCGACCCGCGGCTAAATGCAAAGCAAAGCGAATGTTCCATAAATTTTCAAGGCACTCTAACAGTTCTTGGTATTCTTCGTGAGTTAGGTAGCCGTGATTTATCAGCTCTTGCAGGGTTTCGGCTCTAAAGTGTTTTTTAGCAACCCAAATAATGGTTTGTAAATCGCGCAGCCCGCCTGGATTTTCTTTTATATTAGGCTCTAGATTATAAGCCGTACCATGACATTTTTTGTGGCGTAAATTTTGCTCTTGTACTTTTGCAACAAAGAACTCTCCAGAGCCCCATACAGGCCTTTCGATGAGGTGACTTTTGAGCTTTTCGAATTCAATATGGTTGCCGAAAATTAATCGGCTTTCTAGTAGGCTGGTGGCAAAGGTAACATCTTCACGTTTTTGCTCTATGGCTTGTTCAATGGTACGTACACTGTGACCTATTTCTAAATTAAGATCCCACAGCATAGTGACAAACTGGCCTATTTTTTCGCAAATATCGTCATTGGGTTGCTGGGTAACAAGCAGTAAAAAGTCAATGTCGGAGTAGGGATGAAGTTCACCGCGACCATAACCTCCTACAGCAATTAAAGCGAGATCTGGCTCGTGGGCTAAATCGAAAACATGAAAGAGTTTAATCAGTAACCGGTCTATAAATTCTGCACGGGCGTTTATTAGATTACCAACGGGTTGTTTTGAGAATTCATTATGCAACCATTTATAAAAATAGGCGGAGCAATCGCGGTATTCGCTAAGTTGCTGAGCATCATTGAGCAACTTTTTTACTTTGTTAGGTAATGCCACTTAGGCTGGCTCCTATATATGGACTGCATTATAAGTCTTGGATTAAGTTATTTTTATACTGTGTTTGCTGCAAAGGGAATAAATCATGTTATTTCCCTTTGCAGCAAACCACTTAATCTGTACGCAGGCTAAAGCCTGTTATTACTATGATTAAGCACACACTACTATTAGTGCTCGATGATTCTATCGATAGTATCATCTGATCGTAGTGTTAAAATTTCAACACCATTTTCAGTTACCAGTAAGGTATGTTCCCACTGAGCTGATAAACTACGGTCTTTTGTTACCACAGTCCAGTCGTCTTTTAGTAATTTACATTGGCGTTTGCCTGCATTGACCATGGGCTCGATTGTTAAACACATACCGGCTTTTAATGTTTCGCCTGTACCTGGTTTTCCGTAGTGCATTACCTGTGGTTCTTCATGAAATTCACTGCCAATACCGTGCCCGCAGTATTCACGTACGATAGAGTAATTAAAGCTCTCTGCATATTTTTGAATAGCTGCACCAATATCACCAAGGCGAACACCCGGTTTTACCATTTTAATGGCAAGGTAAAGGCTTTCTTGAGTCACTTCTGCAAGGCGTTTGCCTTGAATGTTAGGTGTGCCAACATGGAACATTTTTGAAGTATCACCATGGTAACCATCTTTAATAACAGTAATGTCAATATTGACACTGTCACCGTCTTTTAATGCTTTGTCGTTCGGAATTCCGTGACAAATTACATGATTTACCGAGGTACAAATTGATTTTGGAAAACCATGATAATTAAGAGGAGCAGGAACGGCATCTTGCACATTAACAATATAATCATGACAAATTGTATTTAGCTCATCGGTGGTGATACCTGGTACCACATGTGGTTCGATCATTTCTAGCACATCAGCAGCCAAACGGCCGGCTACACGCATTTTCTCGATTTCTTCAGGGGTCTTAATCACAGCGCTCATTGAGGCTCCAAAGTTGCGTTTTTAGATGATTATCGTCGCACAATTTTTGCACGAGACGTTGAGTATTTAATTTTAATATGGTATAAAGCGCGCCGTCTTTTTACAAATAAATTCTTAAATGATTTTTTGTATTTAAGGCAAACACAATTTTATTTTAACACACACACGTATCGTCACATACACTTGGGTGCATTTCAGTTTCATTTAACTGCGGTGTTGGTGCTATGGGATATGTGGAGGCCTAACCCTAAACAACTTAGAGGATTTACAAAATGGCAAACGTTTCAATGCGCGATATGCTTCAAGCTGGTGTTCACTTTGGTCACCAAGCACGTTACTGGAACCCTAAGATGAAACCTTTCATCTTCGGCGCACGTAACCGTGTACATATCATCAACCTTGAGCAAACTGTACCAATGTTCAACACTGCACTTAAGTTTTTATCTGGTGCTGCTGCAAACAAAGGTAAAGTTCTTTTCGTTGGTACTAAGCGCGCAGCAAGCGAAGCAGTAAAAGAAGCTGCTTTACAAAGCGATCAATTCTTCGTTAACCACCGTTGGTTAGGCGGCATGTTGACTAACTGGAAAACAGTTCGTCAATCAATCAAGCGTCTTAAAGACCTTGAAGCTCAAAGCCAAGACGGTACTTTCGAGAAGTTAACTAAGAAAGAAGCGTTAATGCTTACTCGTGAAATGGACAAGCTTGAAAAAAGCCTTGGTGGTATTAAAAACATGGGTGGCCTTCCAGACGCTATCTTTGTAATCGATGCTGACCACGAGCACATTGCTATCCGTGAAGCTAACAACCTAGGTATCCCAGTTGTTGCAATCGTTGATACTAACTCTAACCCAGACGGTGTTGATTACATCGTACCTGGTAACGATGATGCTATCCGTGCAATCAACCTTTACACTAGTGCTGTTGCAGCTGCGATCACTGAAGGCCGTGAGAGTAACATCGTTGCTCAAGCTGAAAAAGATGACTTCGTAGAAGCTGAGTAATTAGCTGTCATCAAGTCTTCATCTTTTAAAGGTGAAGACTTGCTATTCTTGTGGAGCGGGTAACCCGCTTATCTAAACCTGATTTCAGATTTGAGGATTTACTAATGGCTGTAACTACTGCCCTAGTTAAAGAATTACGCGAGCGTACTGGCGCTGGCATGATGGATTGTAAAAAAGCGTTAACTGAGACTGATGGTGACATCGAGTTAGCGATTGAAAACATGCGTAAGAGCGGTGCTGCAAAGGCTGCTAAAAAAGCAGGTAACATCGCTGCTGAAGGTACTATCATCATCAAGCAAAACGCGGGTGTTGCAGTACTTGTAGAAGTTAACTGTCAAACTGACTTCGTAGCTAAAGATGCAAGCTTCTTAGCATTTGCTAATAAAGTTGCAGATGCTGCTATTGCTGACACTTCATCTATCGAAGACTTACAAGCTAAGTTTGAAGAAGATCGTGTTGAGCTAGTAACTAAAATTGGTGAAAACATCAATGTACGTCGTCTTCAGTACATCACTGGTGAGCAACTAGTTGAGTACCGTCACGGCGAGCGTATTGGTGTTGTTGTTGCAGGTGTTGCTGATGAAGAAACACTTAAGCACGTTGCAATGCACGTTGCTGCTTCAAACCCAGACTACCTAACGCCAGATGATGTACCTGCTGATGTTGTTGAAAAAGAAAAGCAAGTACAAATCGACATCGCGATGAATGAAGGCAAGCCTGCTGAAATCGCTGAGAAGATGGTTGTTGGTCGTATGAAAAAATTCACTGGTGAGGTTTCTCTTACTGGTCAAGCTTTCATCATGGAACCTAAAAAGTCTGTTGGCGAAATTCTTAAAGAGAAAAACGCAACAGTTACTGGCTTTGTACGTATGGAAGTTGGTGCAGGTATCGAGAAGAAAGAAGAAGATTTTGCTGCTGAAGTTGCTGCTCAAATTGCAGCTGCTAAAGCTAAGTAAGATTAGCTATTTGTGATGCCAAAGGAAAATACATGCAATTAAAGTACTATTTGCTTTTGCGTCACGCTTAGAAATTCTTTAAAATAACCGCGCTTTTATGTTTAACATAAGCGCGGTTATTTTTTATCCATAATTCAATAAAAGTTGGCCCCAAAACTATGACTATCAATCGCAAACCTATTTTTAGACGTGTTCTTCTCAAATTAAGTGGTGAAGCTTTAATGGGAGACGAAGGCTTCGGCATCGACCCTAAAGTTTTAGATCGTATGGCACAAGAAATTAAAGAGCTCGTAGAACTCGACGTAGAAGTGGGTTTAGTTATTGGTGGCGGTAACTTTTTACGTGGTGGCTCACTAGCCGAAGCGGGTATGAACCGCGTTGTTGGTGACCACATGGGTATGCTTGCAACCGTCATGAATGGCCTTGCTATGCGTGATGCGTTGCACCGTGCATTTGTAAATTGCCGTTTAATGTCAGCCATTCCTTTAAATGGCGTATGTGATGCATATAACTGGGCAGAAGCCATTAGCTTATTAAAAACAGGTCGCGTTGTTATTTTTGCAGCCGGTACGGGTAACCCGTTCTTCACAACTGACTCTGCAGCGTGTTTACGTGGCATTGAAATTGAAGCTGACACAGTAATTAAAGCAACCAAAGTAGATGGTGTATTTAGCGATGATCCGGTTAAAAACCCAGATGCGACACTTTACCGTCACTTAAGCTACAATGAAATTATTGATAAAGAACTAAAAGTAATGGATTTAGCGGCATTTACATTAGCTCGCGACCATAATATGCCATTGAGCGTATTTAATATGAATAAATCAGGCGCATTAAAACGCGTAATAATGGGTGAAGAAGAAGGAACCCTTATTTCTTCACAAGCCTCAGATGAAGTTAGTAACTAGATTAGGATTAAACCGTGATTAACGATATTCAAAAAGATGCGCAAGCGCGCATGCAAAAAAGTGTAGCAGCACTTGGTAGTCAATTATCTAAAATTCGTACTGGCCGTGCTCATCCTGCAATTTTAGACGGCATCATGGTGTCGTACTACGGCGCACCAACACCGTTAAACCAAGTTGCAAATGTAACAATTGAAGACTCACGTACATTGGCTATTGGTGTATTTGATAAGTCATTAGCGCAAGCTGTTGAAAAAGCGATTATGGCATCTGACCTTGGTTTAAATCCAATGTCTGCAGGCACAGTGATCCGTGTACCACTTCCTCCATTGACTGAAGAACGTCGTAAAGATTTAATTAAAATCGTACGTGGTGAAGTAGAAGGCGGTCGTGTTGCTATTCGTAATATTCGTCGTGATGCAAATGGCGATATTAAAAACTTATTAAAAGATAAAGACATCTCTGAAGATGAAGCGCGTCAAGCTGAAGATGCTATCCAAAAAATCACTGATAAGTTTATCAAAGAAATGGATACGCAACTAACAGCTAAAGAAGCTGAGTTGATGGAAATCTAATTGCTAATCTAGGCTCGGATTAACAGCTTTACTAAAGTAACTAAGTCGTTGTTTATATGCCTTCGCACTTAACTTTAATTGTGTGGTTTTAAAGAGTAACAGATTGTGTTTACTCTTTGCTATTGGCTCGATTATCAGTAAATACAAGGTTGTTAGCTGTATAATTATTTGCTTTATGTAGATTTATTATCACGGGTACAGGTTAAAATTATTAGTTTTGAAACGCCGTCTGGGGTATACTAGGCGGCGTTTTTTTATGGAATACACAAAATTTATGGTTCTAGACGCTGATACAATTTCACAGCAATGTTTACCTAAACATGTTGCCATCATCATGGATGGGAACGGGCGTTGGGCACAAGCTAGAAATAGACCTCGTGTATATGGGCATAAAAAAGGCGTGGATGCAGTTCGTCAATCCGTGCAGTTTTGTACTAAATTAGGAATACAATCGTTAACCTTATTTGCTTTTAGTAGTGAAAACTGGCGCCGCCCTGAAGACGAAGTAAATACACTTATGGAGCTTTTTTTATTTGTACTGAGTAAAGAAGTTAAAAAGCTGCATAAAAATAACGTAAAACTAACCATCATTGGAGATTTATCTCGATTCTCTGAAAGCTTGCGCGCTAAAGTACATACAGCTCAAGAACTAACAGCGAACAATACCGGGCTGCACTTAAATGTTGCGGCAAATTACGGTGGTCGCTGGGATATGACTCACGCTGCTAAGCAAGTTGCTTTACAAGTAGCGAATGGAGAAATTGACCCAGCAGATATTACAGAAGAACATATTGCACAGCATATGAGTATGGCAGATCAAGCTCAGCCTGATTTATTGATCCGTACCGGTGGCGATGTCAGAATTAGTAACTTTTTACTTTGGCAGGCAGCCTACGCTGAACTTTATTTCACAAATACACTTTGGCCTGATTTTAATGAAGCTGCTTTTGCAGAGGCCATTGCATGTTACGTTGCCAGAGAGCGACGTTTTGGTTGCACGGGCGAACAAATAAAACAATTACTCGCTCAAACCTAAAATAGATTAAGGGTCATCATTTTGTTAAAACAACGTATTTTAACCTCACTAGTGCTAGCGCCATTAGCACTGGCTTTGGTTTTTTACACCCCACTAACGTTATTTAGTTATTTTGCGGGTGCTATTGTATTAATGGGCGCGTGGGAATGGTCTGCCTTTATGGGACTATGCGATAAGCTAAAACGTGGCGCCTTCGTGTTATTAGTGGCAGTATTACTAGGGTTACTCAATTTGCATTGGCCTATAGAGACTCTATGGCAAGATGGTCAACTTGTAGGCGATGCTAATTACTTATTTACCTTGTCGTTTTCTTGGTGGTTGGTAGCCAGTTACTTAGTGTGGCGTTACCCTGCTATGGCGAAAGGGTGGAACGAAGGGCTTGTGATGCGCGGCATTGCTGGTTTGTTGACCTTAGTACCGCTATGGCTTGCACTTAACACACTGCGTAGTGCGCAATATACGGAATCTACTCACTATGGCTCTATGCTCATTTTAGTTGTATTAGGCATTGTATGGAGTGCCGATATAGGCGCTTACTTTACAGGTAAAAGTTTTGGTAAACATAAGTTAATGCCTAAAGTTAGTCCAAATAAAACCATAGAAGGCCTCGCAGGTGGCGTGGTTGCTGCGGTGTTATTTGTACTAGCTTTTTGTTATTACACTAACGTTGATACCTCTGTATGGCCTATTTATGCAGTTATGACAGCGTTTATTGCCTTGTTTTCTGCGGTAGGTGATTTACTTGAGAGTATGTTTAAGCGCGAAGCGGGACTTAAAGATAGCGGCAGTTGCTTACCAGGACACGGTGGTATTTTAGACCGTATTGATAGTTTAACTGCGGCAGCACCGATGTTTGTTATTTGCTTTGCTTGGACGCTTAGCTTATGAGTGCTGTGCAACAACTGGTTATTTTGGGTGCGACGGGGTCGATAGGTCTTAGCACGTTAGATGTTGTTGCAAGAAACCAACAGCAATTTAAAGTTTTTGCATTGACCGCAGGACAAAATGCAAAAAAAATGGCTGAACTGTGTATAGCTCACCAGCCTCGTTATGCTGTAATGGCATCTGAATCGGCGGCTAAGCAGCTTTCTGCGCTTTTAAAGCATGAGAGTAAAACGCAAGTAATGCATGGCGAGAAAGCCATGAGTGAGCTCTGTGCTCATGGTGATGTTGATACGGTTATGTCAGCGATTGTCGGTGCAGCCGGATTACTACCTACCTTGAGCGCTGTTGAAGCGGGCAAAAAAGTATTGCTTGCCAACAAAGAGTCACTGGTGATGTCGGGTCAGTTATTCATTGATAAAGTTAAAAAGCATCAAGCAACTTTATTACCCATCGACAGCGAGCATAATGCTATTTTTCAGTGTTTACCTAGTGCTTTACAAAATACCCAAGGGCAAGCAAAGCTTGGGCAACACGGGGTTAGCAAAATTTTATTAACTGGCTCAGGTGGCCCGTTTTTAAATCGCGATATCAATACCCTTAACACCGTTAGCGTCAGTGAAGCTGTTGCTCATCCTAATTGGTCTATGGGGCAAAAAATATCAGTTGACTCAGCTACGATGATGAACAAAGGCTTAGAGTTTATTGAGGCAAAATGGTTATTTAACTGTGATGCAAACGATATTGATGTGGTGATTCATCCTCAAAGTATTATTCATTCGATGGTGCAATACCAAGATGGCTCTATTTTAGCGCAAATGGGTAACCCTGATATGCGCACCCCGATAGCGCATGCACTTGCGTATCCAGAGCGCATTGATGCGGGTGTCAAGCCGTTAAATTTTTCTGATATTTGTGATTTTTCGTTTACCAAACCTGATTTCTCGCGTTACCCCAATTTAAAGCTTGCAATTGCAGCCTGTGATGCAGGCCAAGGAGCCACCACCACCGTTAATGCGGCAAATGAGATTGCAGTCAATGCGTTTTTACAGGGGCAGATTAGGTTTACGGATATTTATAAAGTGAATGCGCAAACATTAGACGCCGCACAATTTACTGATGCGAAAACTCTCGATGAAATTTTAGAGTGTGACCGTTTAGCACGCATCAGCGCTGCGCAGTTTATAACAAAAGTGGTGCATTGATATGTTCGATTTTTTTTGGAATTTAGGTTCGTTTATACTCGCACTAGGCATTCTAGTGACCGTTCATGAATATGGTCATTTTTGGGTTGCGCGTAAAGCGGGTGTAAAGGTACTGCGCTTTTCAATTGGTTTTGGTAAACCCTTACTAAAATGGCACGATAAATATAATACTGAGTACGTTATTGCGGCAATCCCGCTGGGCGGATACGTGAAAATGCTCGACGAGCGTGTTGATGAAGTGCCTGCCAATCAACGTCATTTATCGTTTAATGCTAAATCAGTTCAAGCCCGCATAGCCATTGTGGCAGCAGGGCCGATGGCGAACTTTTTGTTCGCTATTTTTGCTTTAGCGGTGATGTACATGGTAGGTGTGCAAACCATAAAACCAGTTGTGGGTAGTGTTGTTGAAGGCAGCCGAGCTGAACAAGCCGGTATTATGCCAACCCAGCAAATTATTAAAATTGGTGATGACGACATAAGTAATTGGCAAGATGCGACCTTTTCTTTGATGTCTCATTTAGGTGATAAAAGCGTTGCCGTAACCTTACGTAACGAAAATTATCAGCAAACAGTGCAAACGCTTAACCTAGATGGTTGGAAGCTTGATCAACAAGATGTACCGCCGCTCAGTTCGTTAGGTATTGTACCGTTTCGTCCTCAGGCAACCTTGGTTATTGCCGCTATTACTAAAAACTCAGCTGCTGAACAGGCTAATTTACAGGTTGACGACGTTATTTTAGCTGTGAATGGTGAAACAATGAGCAGTTGGCAGCAATTAGTTAATCTTATTACTCAATCGGCTAACAAATCCTTACAATTTAGTGTAAAAAGACAAGATAGTATAAAAACAATAACAGTTACTCCAAAGAGCCGGGTCGTCAGTAATGGCATAGAGCAAGGCTTTTTGGGTGTTGCTCCCGTTGTAGAGCAGTGGCCTGATGATTTTGTAGAGACTAGACATTATGGGCCACTAGATAGTATTGTGCTGGGCACAAAAGAAACATGGCGTTTAATTACGCTGAGTTTTGACATGATAGGTAACTTAATAACAGGCCAGGTGTCGGTTAAAAACCTAAGTGGACCCGTCGGCATAGCCGTAGGCGCCGGCACCAGTGTTAGTTATGGATTAGTCGCATTTTTAAGCTTTTTAGCTTTGATAAGCGTTAACTTGGGAGTATTTAATTTACTTCCTCTGCCAGTGCTTGATGGTGGGCACTTAATGTATTACATAATTGAACTTTTTCGTAAAAAGCCAGTCTCTGAAAAGACACAAGAGTTTGGTTTTAAAGTGGGGGCCTTGCTACTCATTTTTCTAACATGTTTCGCTTTGTTCAATGATGTATCGCGCTTGTAGTTATGTAAGCGTGGTAACGACAAATTAGAACACGATTGTAAAGCTCGTAAATATTTAATTTTCGATGCTAAGCGGTAATACAGTTGTAAAGGATAAAGATAATAAAATGGCTATAAAAAAACATTTGGTAGTTTCAAGTTTATTGGGTGCAAGCTTTGCAGCCCTAGGCCAAAACTCCTTTATTGTTGAAGATTTAAAAGTTGAGGGATTGCAACGTGTCGCACTTGGTGCTGCATTAACGCATATTCCTATTAACGTGGGCGACAATGTTGATGAATATACAATTTCAAAAACAATTAAGTCACTTTATCGCTCTGGTCACTTTGACAATATAAAAGCGTTACGTGATGGTAATAACGTTATTTTTAAAGTAACTGAACGTCCAACCATTAGCTTTATTGAATTTGAAGGCAATAAAGACATAAAAGATGAGCAGTTAAATCAGTCACTCGATCAACAAGATATTCGCCAAGGCGAGCCGCTTGATAAAACGGTAATCGATAATATCGAAAAAGGCCTGATTGAATTTTTTCACAGTATTGGTAAATACAATGCAAAAGTGGATATCAGTGTCACTAAATTACCACGTAATCGCGTTAAATTAAGACTTGAGTTTGACGAGGGCGATGCAGCCTCCATTCGTCAAATTAACTTAGTGGGTAATGAGCTTTTCTCAAACGAAGAGTTATTGCAACTAGTTGAGTCGCAGCAAGACTTACCATGGTGGCAGTTTATGGGTAGCGACCGCTATCAAAAACAAACCATTGAAGGCGATTTAGAAAAAATTCGCAGCTTTTATTTAGACCGTGGCTATTTACGCTTTAATATTGACTCAACTCAAGTATCAGTTAGCCCTGAACGTGAGTCTGTTTATGTAACGGCAAATATTACCGAAGGCGTTAAATACAAAGTGAAAGGCTTTGATTTCATCGGTGATTTACTCGGTCGTGAAGAATTAATAAAAAGTGTTATTCCACTGCGTACAGGCGAGCTTTATAACGGATCAGTGGTTACCTCATCAGAAGAATTTATTAAAAGCTACTTGGCGCGTTTTGGTTACGCCAATGCTGAAGTACGTACGATTCCAGAAATTGATGACGAGAACCAAGAAGTACAATTGACTCTGTCGGTTGACCCAGGCAAGCGTGTGTATGTTCGTCGAATTATTGTAGGTGGTAACCAAAACACGGCTGATGAAGTACTGCGCCGTGAAATGACACAGCTTGAAGGTGCATGGTTATCTAATCAAAACCTAGAGCGTTCTAAACTACAAATTCAACGTTTACCTTATATGGAAACCGTTGATTTTAATGTGGTGCCAGTTCCAGGTGTTGATGACCAAGTAGACGTTGACTTTACTGTTAAAGAGCAATCTGCGGGCAGCTTCAATGCCGGTCTTGCCTATGGCTCATACTTAGGTCTGCAGTTTAATATTGGTGTAACCGAGTCTAACTTTTTAGGCACAGGTAACCAAATTGGCTTTAATATTAATACTTCACGCGGTTCTGAGCGTGTCAGTGTATCGTATACCGACCCTTACTTTACGCCGGATGGCGTATCGCAGGGCAGCAGTATCTTTTACAGTAACTACGATGCCAGTCAGTTTAGCTTGATTGACTATAAGTCAAAAAGTTATGGGTTAGGGACAAACATTGGTTTCCCAATTGATGCCATTAACCGTATTAACTTTGGCGCACGTTGGATAGAAGAACAATTGTCTGATATTGCTGAATATGAGCAAACACGTGTACTACGTGAAACCTTCTTAGATCCAGAAAATCCAGATGCGGGCTTTGAATTTACAAAGTACGAGCTAAGTGTTGGTTGGTCACGTCTTACAGTTAACCGTGGTTTATTCCCAACGGCAGGTTCACGACAAACATTAAACTTAACAGCCACAACGCCAAACTCTGATTTACAGTACTTTAAATTAAATTATGACTCGCGTTTTTACTGGCCGATTTCTAACGATCATCGTTGGGTTTTCTCAACGCGTGCTGCATTAGGTTATGGTAATGGTTATGGCTCTACCAATGGCTATGATCAAACTTTACCGTTCCAAGAATACTTCCGTATCACTGAAATGGAATTACGTGGCTTTGATAGAAATACCATTTTACCGCGTGCTGTTTCGCGTATACCGCAATCAATACCAGGTACGCCATCAGGTGATGGCACAACCACAGGCAACATTGGTGGGGCGTCAGAGTTTGACGTGCTAATACCACAAGGTCGTATTGGTGGTAATGCTAAAGCAGTGGCAGGTATGGAGCTTATTGTACCTACTCCATTCTTAGATGAAGAAAATACTAGTTCAGTGCGAACGAGTTTCTTTGTTGACGCTGCCAACGTATGGGATACCGAATTCAGTGTTGATCGCTATCAAAACTTAGGGATTGATGAGCGTGCAAAATTAGATGACTACTCAGACCCAATGCGCTTTAGGGTTGCAACCGGTTTATCATTACAGTGGATCTCACCTATGGGTCCGATGCTGATCAGCTTTGCGTATCCGTTGCAAAAAGAAGAAGATGACGATACCAAGACCATCAGTTTTAATATTAGTAACACTTTCTAAAGGAGTTTATTGTGAAAAAATTATTCAAATCAACAGCAGTTGCCGTTTTAGCTACACTTATGATGGGTACATCAGTTAACGCTTTTGCTCATAAAGTGGGTATTGTAGATATGCAAGAAATCTACAAGCAGCTTCCACAAATGGCTAAAATTGAACAGTCTCTGCAAACTGAGTTTGCAGAGCGTCGTCAAGAGCTTGAAAAGTTACAAGGTGACATTCGCTTTGAAGCTGAAAAGTTTAAGCGTGAAAGCACTACAATGAGTCAAGACCAAAAAGACGCATTACGTGATAAAATTCAAGGTATGCAAAAAAATCTTGCTGAAAAAGGTCGTCCTCTAGAGCAAGAAATTAAATCACGCCAAAATCAAGAGTTGGCTAAAGTTCAGACTCTAATCATTGAAACAATCCAAGAGATTGCTAAAAAAGGCGACTTCGACGAAGTTAAAGTAAAAGACACAACAATTTACTTTAACCCTAAAGAAGTAACTGATCTTTCTGAAAAAGTTGTAGACGCTGTAAGTAAGAAATAATTAATCTATGCAAAATTATACGCTTTCGCAAATTGCGGAACTTCTAAGCGCCGAGCTACAAGGTGATGGCGCTTTAGAAATTAAAAAAATAGCAACACTTGCAAATGCCCAGACTGGGCATATTGCATTTTTAGCGAACAAGAAATATCGCTCTCAGCTTGAAACAACACAAGCCAGTGCTATGATACTGAGTCCTGAGGATGCGCCTTATTTTTCAGGCAACAAAATCATCGTCGCCAATCCGTATGTGAATTACGCCAAACTCGCTCAGTTAATGGATACCACGCCACGTAGTGCCATTAGTGGTATACACCCAAGTGCGGTTATACATGCCAGTGCGCAAGTCAGTAAAAGCGCAGCCATAGGCGCGAATGTTGTAATTGAAGCTGACGCTGTGATTGGCGATAACGTACAAATTGGTCCGAACAGTTTTATTGGTGAACGTGTTAAAATAGGCTCAGGCACCAAACTATGGTCAAGTGTGAGCGTTTATCATGATGTTGAGATTGGCGCAGACTGTTTATTTCAAGCGAATACTGTTATTGGCAGCGACGGTTTTGGTTATGCGAATGAACGTGGTCAGTGGCTTAAAATTCCACAACTAGGCTCAGTGATCATTGGCGATAAAGTCGAAATTGGTGCAAGCACCACCATAGATCGTGGTGCACTCGATGATACTATTATTCACAGTAACGTTATTATTGATAATCAGTGTCAAATAGCACACAACGTTGAAGTTCAGTCAGGCACTGCAATTGCCGGTTGTACTGTACTTGCAGGCAGTGTCAGCATAGGTAAAAATTGCCAGATTGGCGGCATGACCGCAATTAACGGTCACATGTCTGTATGTGATGGTGTTATAATTACTGGTATGAGTATGGTGACTAAATCAATCACCGAACCGGGTATTTACTCATCCGGTATGCCTCATACGACTAACAAAGAATGGCGAAAATCAATTGCTCATTTGCGTAACCTTTCAGACATGAAGTCACGTCTAAAAGCGCTTGAAGCATTGAATAAGTCATGAACGTTGAACACTAATAAGGATGCTATTTTGGCAAACGAATTAAATAGCCTTGATATTCAAGAAATTTTAAGTTTATTACCGCACCGTTACCCGATGCTACTGATTGATCGCGTTATAGATTTCACCCCTGGTGAATCGTTACATGCAATTAAAAACGTATCGATTAATGAACCCATTTTCACCGGCCATTTCCCAAACCAGCCGATTTTTCCTGGTGTGTTAATATTAGAGTCAATGGCACAAGCAACGGGTCTATTAGGGTTTAAAACGGTTGAAAATCGTAGTGAAAACGAACTTTACCTATTTGCAGCCGTAGACAATGCTCGTTTTAAGCAGCCGGTTGTGCCAGGTGATACCATGCATCTTCATGTTAAGTTTTTAAAAGAGCGTCGTAACATATGGAAATTTGCGGCTGAAGCTAAAGTTGACGGCAAAACAGTGTGTAGCGCCGAAATCATGTGTGCTAGAAGAGAGTTTTAATTGTGATCCATGCTACGGCAATAATCGAACCGGGTGCAAAACTTGGTAACAATGTGTCAGTTGGACCATACAGTTACATCGGTAATGATGTTGTTATTGGTGATGACTGTATTATTGAGTCTCACGTTGTTGTTAAAGGGCCTGCTACTATTGGCTCTGGTAACCATATTTTTCAGTTTGCTTCTGTGGGCGAAGCCTGCCAAGACAAAAAATATAACAACGAACCAACAAGCTTAATTATTGGCGACAATAATGTTATTCGTGAATGTGCGACTATTCATCGCGGTACAATCCAAGATGAAGGTGTTACCAAAATAGGTAGCAATAACTTATTTATGGCTTACACTCACGTTGCACACGATGCGGTGATTGGCGATAACGTTATTTTTGCAAATAATGCCAGTGTAGCGGGTCACGTTCATGTTGGTGATTGGGTTATTTTAGCGGGTAACTCAGGTGTGCATCAATTTTGTAAAATTGGTGCTCATGCATTTGTTGGTATGTATTCTGGTGTAAATAAAGACGTACCTCCTTTTGTTACCACCATTGGTATGCCAGCAGGTCCTGCTGCAATCAATACCGAAGGCATGAAACGCCGTGGTTTTGAAAGCGATGAGATAATGGCAGTACGCCGCGCATACAAGGCGTTTTATCGTAAGAGCCTAGGCGTTGATGAAGCGATAGAATCGCTTTCAGAAGACGCTGAAAAATACCCTGCTGTGCAGCTGATGATTGATTTTGTTAAAAGCTCAGAGCGCGGTATCGTGCGTTAATAAAGAGCATTTTAATTTATAAAAAAACCACCTTTGAGTAATCAAGGTGGTTTTTTATTAGCTGATATTTGATTAATAACTCAGCCATGAAGTGCATGTTGCTATGTTTATTAAATTCAGTCTCTACTCAGGCTTACCTTATTACACTCCCTACACATTTTCCTATAAAGTATTAATAATGAAACGGATAAAGTTAGTATTGCTTTCAATGCTATTGGTTATGTTAACTGCTTGTAGTACTGCGCCAAGGCAAATAATTAATCAACAAAGTGATATGTCAGAGCGAGGTAAAGCATCATTCTATGCAGACAAATATCATGGCAGAACCACGGCTAATGGCGAACGTTTTAGCCAACAGGCGGCAACGGCTGCGCACCTAAGACTCCCATTTGGTACAAAAGTGAAAGTTACCAATATTGCTAATAATAAGTCTGTAGTGGTCAGAATTAATGACAGGGGGCCTTATATTCGGGGGCGAATTATTGATTTATCTAAGGCGATGTTTAAAAAAATAGCCGACCCTAAAGTCGGCGTTATTGATGTAACGGTCACCGTTATTGATAAAAGTAATACTGCTAAGGACTAAAAGCGGGTCGTTAACGCCACATAGTCAGGGTGTTCATTGAGCAATTGTTGATGTGAACCTTGAGCGATGATTTGTCCACTGTCTAGCCAGATGACACTATCCATTTGCGATAACAACGCTGGATCATGAGTAATTGTTAATACACTAGCATGCTCTTTTAGCTGTAAAATACTGTTCATAACGGCTTGTTTAGAAATATTATCGAGCCCTTCAGTGGGTTCATCGAGCACTACAATGGCGGGTTGTTGCAGCAGCGCTTGTGCCAAGGCAATGCGTCTTGACTGGCCTTGAGAGACACTGCGTCCCCCTGTACCTAAACGAGTATTTAAGCCTTCTTTTAGCGCGCTAAACCAGTTACCCAGCTTGGCTTGTTTTAACGCCGCTGTCATTTGTTGCGGTGTTGCATCAGGTGCCGCATAGGCAAGATTATCGCTTAATGTACCATCAAAAATATGATGCTGTTGCGCTAAAATATTTAATGTTTTTGCACGGCTTTCATTATTTAAATTATGCAGGTTTATTGTTTCTTTTTCGCTTTGTAAGCTAATTGCACCTTGTTGCAGAGGCCATAAACCGCTGAGTAAATTCACTAAGGTTGTTTTACCACTGCCGCTTCTACCAACAATCGCCACTTTATGCTTTGCAGGTAGTTCAAAACTCACATTATTTAATGCCTGCTTTTGGCCATAATGGTAGCTAATTTTATCTAGCGAAAGTGTCCATTTTTTATTGTTTGAATCAATAACCTGTGAAGGTATCTCGTTTTTATTCAGTACTTTATCTTCAAGGGTAAATAGTCGCTCGGCTGCTTTTAATACATTAGGTAGTTCAATAAACGCGTTGGGTAGTAACAATACGCTTTCAAAACTGGCCAGTACAAACAAACTCAACATCGCCAATTCAACATTTACCATCTCGGCGCTAAACACCAGCGGCACAATAGTGACAATGCTGGCGAGCATAGCCAGTTGCACTATGAGTAAGCTCAAACCATCAGCATTGCCAAGAGCCTTATGACGAATAAATAATTGCTGGTTATACTGCTTACTTAACTGATCACACTTAGTGAGTTGTTGGTTTCGAGCTTGGTAAATATTTAGTTCTCTAAGACCCGTTAAGGTATCAGATAGCTCAGCTCTTAATTGGGCGCTGAGTAATGTTTCTTGGTGGCTGTTTTTATCTAATTGTCTGCTCAATATAGCGGGTATAACCACCCCAATAACAACGATACCCGTAAAGCAAATTAAGGCTACACTTGGGCTGTAAGCAGACATAAACAGCATAATAATAGGCACAGTGAGTAAGGCTACCAACATCGGCAGCAACACATTTAAATAAAATTTATCTAGTGCGTCTACATCATTTTGTAAGCGGTTAACTAAATCGGCACTGCGGCTCATAGCCAAATCAAGATTATTAAGTTTACTGAGTGTGGCGAACATATTTACTCGTATTTCACTTAACAATAAAAATGTGGCGTTGTGAGTAACTAAGCGTTCAGCGTAACGTGAAGCGGTGCGCACAATCGCCAAAAAACGAATGGTGCCAGCTGGGGTAAAGTAGTTCATATGGACGCCTGCAATTCCTGCGGCAGCCATAGAAGCTAAAAACCAGCCGGAAATAGCGAGTAAGCCTACATTAGCTAGCACCGTGAGTGACGCTAGAAACGTCCCTAGAAGCATCGCTTTATAATGAGGGCGGCACAATTTAAGTAAACGAATAAAGTTAGTCATTAGTCGCTCCATGTTGCGCTGTTTGCAGCAGCTTTGCAAATTCGCCAGCTTGCTGGCTGAGCGTTATAAAGTCGCCTTGCTGAGCGATGGCACCGTTTTCCATAACGATAAGTTGTTTGGCATTTCTTACTGTATTTAAGCGGTGCGCTATGATGATCACTAAGTGTTCTTTTGCATACTCAGCGATAGCGTTTTGAATGAGCTGTTCAGTTTGACTGTCTAAATGAGCGGTTGGCTCATCAAGCATTAAAATAGGGGCGTTTTTTAAAAATGCACGAGCTAAAGCAATACGCTGCTTTTGTCCTCCAGAGAGCCCTTCGCCTTGTTCACCTATTAATGTGTTAAACCCATCAGGTAAGTCGTTAATAAATTCCAGCGCACCAGCTTGCTGCGCCGCCTGCTCAAGTGCTGCATTTGAAACGCCTGGGTTACCTAGCTTTATATTAGCGCCAATGGTGTCGTAAAATAAGGTTGGCTTTTGTGGGATCCAGGCAATGTTTTGTTGTAATTGGCTTATATCGGCTGTCGTCAATGGTTGTTGGTCAATGGATATGTGTTGTATTACTTCTGGGTGAAAACCAAGCATGCAATCAAGTAGGGTGCTCTTACCTGAGCCGCTAGCTCCCACAATGGCTACTAGTCCTGTGCTTGGCAGGGTTAAATTAATATTATTAATTCCCTCATTGCTATTAGGGTAACTAAAATTGAGATCATGGACGCTGATAGTGCTGTTACCCTCCATGTTTATATGAGCTGTGTGGTTATTATTTTTTGATGGCAGTGGTGCATTTAAAATGATTAGCATATCTGCAGCAGCACTAATTCCTTGTAAGCGCGCATGATAATGGCTGCCTAATTGGCGAAGCGGTAAGTAAAATTCAGGCGCTAGCAGCAATACTACAAAGCCGGTTGCAAAATCGAGCGTGCCAAAAAATAATCTAAAACCAATAATAACCGCTACCAGTGCCACACTAATTGTGGCTAAAAACTCCAGTGCAAAAGAAGATAAAAAAGCAATTTTTAACACGCTTAGCGTTGCATGCCTAAAATCATCTGAAATTTGGGCTATTTGCTTTAGCTCTTTGCGCGTAGCATTAAACAATTTTAGTTGGGTAAGCCCTTGTATGCGGTCAAAAAAGTAGTTGCCTAATACCGCCAGTTGTTGCCAGCGCTTTTGGTTAAGCGCTTCTGCCTTATGACCAACTAGAATCATAAAAAACGGAATAAGTGGTGCGGTTAATAAAAATATCAGTCCCGCTTTATAATCGGTCGGAAATATAACCACTAATATTGCCAGAGGAATAAGCGCACTATAGGCAACCCCTGGTAAGTACTTTGCATAGTAGTCATGCAGAGCTTCTACACCATTGTGCAGCGTGTTGAGCGTAGCGCCTTGGCCGTGTTGCTCTATATAACTTGGCCCAAGTAGCGTGAGTTTATCGAGTAAAGTTTGGCGAATAGCCGATTTGATTTTAAGCGCTGCAAATGCGCTTAAGCGCTCACTTAACGCTAAAAAAATGGCACGCAGTAAAATAATACCCGCTAAAGGCCATAAAAAGTGGGTTACTTGGGCTAAATTACGCCCTTCAAACATCACATCATGAATGGTTTGTGCAAGTAAATAAGCGCCTGCAATCATTAAAATCGCATTAACTGTACCTAGGGCAATGCTTAGCTTTAACCACATTGCTGCCGGCTTACTTTGCTGCTTTAAAAAAGCGCGCAGAGACTGTTGCTGCGCGCGATTAGGTCGGGGGTTAGTCGTCATTATGAGTTGTATTATGCTCGTTTAATAAATCATGGGTGGCTTGTTCATCATCAGCAATGCTGTTTTTATTTTGATGAAACTCATACCACATTACATTTATTACGCCTAAGGTACAGGCAAGTAATACACCTAAAATCCACGCGAAATACCACATAATTTAGTCTCCTTAATAGCTGCCGTGAGGGTTGTTTTCAATTTCATCAACCGTCACTCTGCGCCACATTTTTACATAACACCACGTGGTGTAGGCTAAAATGAGTGGCACAAATATAACCACAGCAATAAACATAACATTGAGTGTTCTGTGGCTTGATACCGCATCCCAAATGGTTAAGCTAATATCAGGGTTGTTGCTTGAGGGCATGATAAATGGGAATAACGAAACGCCTGCGGTCATAATCACTCCAATTAACATCACACTGGTTGCCAGTAAGCCTAAAGCGGGTTTATTTACTTTAGAAAACAGCAGTGCACACAGTGCCATTGCAAATGCCAAAATAGGGAAGGTCATTGTCCATGGGCGTTCGCTGTAGTTATTAAGCCATGCGCCTTGGGCGGTTGTGACTACTTTTGCCAGTGGATCTGCATGGCCTTGAGTATCACCCATAGAAACAATTTGATAGCCCGTTAGGTTGGCAACCCACACACCAGCCGCCGCAAATAACACTATAAAGGCAAGTAATGAGTAGCGACCGTACTGTCCTGAGCGCTCAGCGACCTGATCTGCGGTGCGCAGTTGTAGCCACATTCCTGCGTGTGCAATTAACATGGTAATACTAACTAAGCCGGCAATAAGCGCAAACGGATTAAGTAAAGCAAAAAACGACCCTTGGTAACTGACTCTTAATAAATTATCGATATCAAACGGTACACCCAAAAACAAGTTACCAAACGCGACACCAAATACTAGCGCAGGTATGGCACTACCGGCAAACAAGCCCCAGTCCCAGTTATTACGCCAGCGTTTAGAGTCAACTTTAGAGCGATAATCAAAGCCAAGAGGCCTAAAAAATAATGCAAATAACACCAGCATCATGGCAAAGTAAAAACCAGAAAACGCTGCCGCATAAACCATAGGCCACGCTGCAAACAAGGCACCGCCTGCAGTAATAAACCATACTTGGTTACCATCCCAGTGGGCACCAATGGTATTAATAACGGTACGCCGTTCACTGTCTGTTTTGCCCACAAAGCGCAGTAACATAGCAACGCCCATGTCCATACCATCGGTAATGGCAAAACCAATTAACAGCACACCAATAATTAACCACCAGAGCATTTTTAATGTTTCATAATCAAAAATCATGATAGTTCTCCTTTAGCAGCCGTGCTGTGATCAGGTAATTCAAAATGGTACTTACCGGTATGCAAAGAGCTTGGGCCTTGCTTAATAAATTTAATCATTAACCATGCTTCAACAATCGCCAATCCAGTATAGAAAACAATAAAACCGGTCAAGCTAATTAAAATATCATTTACCGTCAGCGATGACGTTGCTAAAAAGGTCGGTAATACTTCAGAAATAGCCCATGGCTGGCGGCCATATTCAGCCACAATCCAACCAAATTCAATAGCAATCCAAGGCAGAGGAATGCTCAATACCGCCGCCCACAACAACCAACGTTTTTGTTCAATAATACGATGGGCGTTGTAATAAAAAGAGAGAATAAACACGCCAAGCATAATTACGCCACAGCCAACCATAATCCTAAATGACCAAAACATAGGGCCCACTTTAGGGAAGGAGTCTTTAACGGCTTGTTGTATTTGTGCCTCGCTGGCATCTACCACATTAGGAGTGTAACGTTTTAGTAATAAGCCATAGCCTAAATCATCTTTGACGCTATCAAACTTTTCGATATTTGCAGGGGTATCGTCACCTGCGCGAAGTTTTTCTAGGTATTCATAAGCAATCATGCCATTGCGAATACGCTTTTCGTGTTTTTTCTCAAGATCAGAAATACCAATCACTTGCTCATCAAGTGAGCGTGTTGCAATAATCCCTAATGCATAGGGAATTTTTACTGCAGCATGAGTGACTTGCTCTTCTGAGTCAGGGAAACCTATTGCAGTAAAGGCGGCAGGGGCTTCTTCGGTATGCCATTCAGCTTCTATGGTCGCGAGTTTTACTTTTTGTACTTCACCGACTTCGTAGCCAGATTCATCACCGAGTAAAATAACACATAAAATAGAGGCTAAACCAAAGCCTGATGCCACCGAAAACGAACGTTTAGCAAATGCCAAATCACGTCCTTTTAATATGTACCAGCTACTAATCCCAAGCACAAACATAGACGCAGCAACATAACCTGCAGACACAGTATGAATAAACTTAACTTGCGCTACCGGGTTAAATACCAGCTCTGCAAAACTGGTCATTTCCATGCGCATGGTTTGATAGTTAAACTCAGCCCCTACTGGATTTTGCATCCACGCATTAGCGACTAAAATCCACAGCGCAGACATATTTGTGCCCAGCGCCATTAAAAATGTGACCCCTAAATGCTGGCGTTTAGAGAGCCTATCCCAACCTAAAAAGAACATTCCCACAAAGGTTGATTCTAAAAAGAATGCCATTAAGCCTTCAATGGCCAGTGGCGCACCAAATACATCACCCACATAGTGCGAGTAATACGACCAGTTAGTACCAAACTCAAATTCCATGGTGAGGCCCGTCGCCACGCCAATAGCAAAGTTAATACCAAATAACTTGCCCCAAAACTTAGTCATATCACGATAAATTTCGCGACCGGTCATAACATAAACCGATTCCATGATAACTAAAATCCAGGTCATACCGATTGTTAACGGCACAAATAAAAAATGAAATAGAGCGGTGACAGCAAACTGTAATCGCGATAGATCCACAAAGGTTTCATCTATCATTTTTGGCTCCTTTGGTTGTGATGCAGTGACAGCACAAAGCAATTGTTAATGTTTTAATAAACTTTCAGTAATTTCTGAAAGTTTGCATCATTATTAGCGTTTGTACAATTTTTGTCAATATGTATATTAGAAAACTTTAATATACTATGACATTACATCAGTCTATAAAATACGCAGTCATCAATTAAGAGTAAGTTAGAAAAAAGTGGTGTGTTTTAAGCGTTTAACCTAGCCTTAAAACACGGTAAACTAATCGGTATGAACGCCGGGTTTACTTGTGAAAAAATAGCAAATGAAAAAAGATAAAAAACAACTACGAATTGGTATTGTGGCAGGTGAACTGTCGGGCGATATTTTAGGTGAAGGGCTCATAAAAGCGCTTAAAATACACTTTCCTGATGCCACTTTTGAAGGTATTGCAGGCCCTAAAATGCAAGCTCAAGGCTGCAAAACGCTGTTTGATATGGATGAGTTGTCGGTTATGGGCTTGGTTGAAGTCCTAGGCCGTTTACCGCGCTTGCTAAAAATCCGCAAACAGTTAGTACAGCACTTTATTGATAACCCTCCTGATGTTTTTATAGGCATTGATGCGCCCGATTTTAATTTACGTGTAGAAAAACCGTTAAAAGACGCAGGCATCAAAACCGTGCAATACGTAAGCCCTTCAGTGTGGGCGTGGCGTGAAAAACGGATTCACACTATAAGTGCAGCCACTAACTTAGTATTGGCTTTATTGCCTTTTGAAAAAGAATTTTACGACAAACACCAAGTACCGTGTACTTTTGTAGGTCATACATTAGCTGACGACATTGCACTTAAGCACGACGATAGCCAAGCCCGCAGCCAACTAGGCTTAAGTGCTGATGACAAGGTGTTAGCGTTATTGCCCGGGAGCCGGGGCTCAGAAGTGGGCTTGTTAAGTGAAACTTACATAAAAACAGCGGCGCAGTTACAAGCGCAGAACCCAGCATTAAAAGTCGTGGTGCCACTGGTGAACGCAAAGCGCAAAGCGCAGTTTATTGCTATTTTAAATGCCACAGCGCCCTCACTTAATGTTAACTTACTAGATGGCCAATCAAATTTAGCCATGCAAGCCGCCGATGCTATATTGCTTGCATCAGGTACAGCAACGCTTGAGGGCATGTTATATAAAAAGCCAATGGTGGTTGGTTATAAAATTAAACCCATGAGTTATTGGATTTTTAAAACCTTATTTACCTTTAATATTAAATATTTTTCGCTACCCAATTTATTGGCAGATGAAGAGTTAGTACCAGAGTTTTTACAAAGTGAGTGTAATGTGGCTAATTTAACCGCGGCGCTCACTCCTATGCTCAATAGCGATAATAAAGAATTAAAAGCACGCTTTTTAGCTATACATGAAAAAATTAGATTAGATGCAAGTAAACAAGCTGCAAATGCAGTGGCGGAGTTAATAGATGCAAATTGAACGACCCAATGTAACCTTAATAGCCGGTGTGGATGAAGTTGGTCGTGGACCGCTTGTGGGTGATGTGGTTACAGCCGCTGTTATTTTAAATCCCGCTAAACCGATTGCTGGCCTTGCCGACTCTAAAAAATTAACCGATAAAAAGCGCCAATTATTAGCCATCGAAATAAAAGAAAAGGCACTGTGTTACGCCATTGGCCGTTGTAGCCCTAGTGAAATAGATGAGTTAAATATATTACAGGCCACCATGCTTGCTATGAGCCGCGCGGTGGAAGCGCTTAGCACAGTGCCTGAATTTGTATTTGTAGATGGTAACCGTTTACCTAAATTAGCAATGCCCGCACAAGCGGTGGTAAAAGGCGATAGCCTAGTTGCTGAAATATCAGCCGCGTCTATTTTAGCAAAAGTTGCCCGGGATGATGAAATGATTGAACTTGATGCGCGCTACCCACAATATGGGTTTGCAGGGCATAAGGGGTATCCAACTAAGGCACATTTTGCAGCGCTTGAACAATACGGTGCGATAGATGAGCATCGCAAGAGCTTTAAACCTGTGCAGCGTGTGCTTGCGCTTTCGGGTAAGGAGTAATTATGGCGGCTCCTGAATTTGTTCATCTAAGAGTTCACTCAGACTTTTCAATGGTTGATGGTTTGGCAAAAACCAAACCAATCGTCGCTAAAGCACAAGAGCTTGAAATGCCAGCGTTGGCAATTACCGATCAAATGAACTTTTGTGGTCTGGTGCGTTTTTATGGCGCAGCGCATAATGCGGGTATTAAGCCGATTGTTGGTGCGGATTTTTGGGTACGTAGCCCAGAATTCCCCGACGAACCAAGCCGATTAACATTATTAGCCAAAGATAACATTGGCTATAAAAATATTACTTTATTGATCTCTAAAGCCTATCAACGTGGCCATGTTTTTCATCGCCCTGTCATTGACCGTGAGTGGTTAGTTGATTTAAAAGAGGGGCTTATCATACTCTCGGGCGCCAAAGATGGCGATTTAGGAAAAGCCTTAATAAAAGGTAACCCCGCTATTGTTGAGTCGGTGGTCAGTTTTTATAAACAGCATTTTAGCGATCATTATTATATAGAGCTTATTCGTACCAACCGTGCTCAAGAAGAAAATTATTTGCACATGGCGGTGGAGCTTGCAACAAATGAGCAATTGCCAGTAGTGGCCACCAATGAAGTGGTATTTTTAAAACCTGAAAACTTTGAAGCCCATGAAATTCGTGTGGCTATTTTTGATGGTTACACTCTAGATGATAAACGCCGACCAAAGCGCTTTTCACAAGAGCAATACCTAAAAACGCCAGAACAAATGGCAGAGCTATTTAGTGATATTCCAGAAGCGCTACAAAATACCGTAGAAATTGCAAAGCGCTGTAATGTAACCGTGCAATTAGGTGAGTATTTCCTACCAGATTATCCGACGGGCTCACTAAAAATTGATGAGTTTTTGGTTAAAGTGTCACAAGACGGCCTTGAAGAACGATTACAGTTTTTATTTCCTGACGAGCAAGAACGTCAAGAAAAACGTGGCGAATACGATGAACGTTTAAAAATAGAACTTGATGTAATTAACCAAATGGGATTCCCTGGTTACTTCTTGATCGTAATGGAGTTTATTCAGTGGAGTAAAGATAACAATATTCCAGTAGGCCCAGGGCGTGGTTCAGGTGCGGGTTCATTAGTGGCTTATGCCCTTAAAATTACCGACCTTGATCCGCTCGAATTTGACCTACTCTTTGAGCGATTCTTAAACCCTGAACGTGTTTCTATGCCCGACTTTGACGTCGACTTTTGCATGGATAGGCGTGATGAAGTAATTGATCATGTATCGGCCTTGTATGGCCGTGACGCGGTATCGCAAATTATTACCTTTGGTACTATGGCAGCAAAAGCGGTAATACGCGATGTAGGCCGGGTACTTGGTCATCCGTATGGGTTTGTCGATCGTATTTCTAAGCTTATTCCGGGCGACCCTGGGATGACACTGGCTAAAGCATTTGACGTAGAACCCCGTTTGCAAGAAGCCTACGACGGCGATGAAGAAGTTAAAGATTTAATCGACATGTGTCGTATTCTTGAGGGCTGTACACGTAATGCCGGTAAACACGCAGGGGGGGTTGTAATATCGCCGACCACCATTACCGATTTTGCGGCGCTCTATTGCGATGACGAAGGCAAGTTTCCAGTTACTCAGTTTGATAAAAACGATGTAGAAACCGCGGGTTTAGTTAAGTTCGACTTTTTAGGCTTACGTACGCTCACCATATTACAGTGGGCGCTGGATATGACCAATGAGCGCTTAAAGCGTGAAGGCAAACAGCCGGTCGATATCAACACCATTCCATTGGATGATAAAAAAAGTATTGAGCTACTACTGCGCGCTGAAACCACCGCGGTATTCCAGCTAGAATCACGCGGCATGAAAGACCTAGTTCGCCGATTAAAGCCCGATTGCTTTGAAGATATGATAGCCCTAGTGGCCTTATTCCGCCCAGGTCCACTGCAATCAGGCATGGTAGATAACTTCATCGACCGAAAGCTCGGCAGAGAAGAAATCTCATATCCCGATGCGCAATACCAACACGAAAGTTTAAAGCCGATTCTTGAGCCGACATACGGCATTATTTTGTATCAAGAACAAGTTATGCAAATAGCGCAGGTACTGGCCGGTTATACACTGGGCGGCGCCGACATGTTACGTCGTGCTATGGGTAAGAAAAAGCCTGAAGAAATGGCAAAACAGCGCTCAACCTTTGAAGAAGGCGCACGTAACAACGGTATTGACGGCGAACTGGCAATAAAAATATTTGACTTGGTTGAAAAGTTTGCGGGTTACGGTTTTAACAAATCTCACTCAGCAGCTTATGCATTAGTATCGTATCAAACGCTGTGGATGAAAACGCATTATCCGGCCGAGTTTATGGCGGCGGTAATGTCGGCTGATATGGATAACACCGACAAAATAGTAACGCTGGTGGATGAATGTGAAAACATGAAACTCACTTTGTTACCGCCCGATGTAAACGCCGGTGAATACAAGTTTACTGTTAACCTTCAAGGTGAGATTGTTTACGGCATAGGGGCAATTAAAGGTGTGGGTGAAGCGCCGGTTGATGCCATATTAGAGGCGCGAGCAAAAGGCGGCCCATTTAAAGACCTATTTGATTTTTGTGCGCGTGTTGATTTAAAACGCTTAAATAAACGCGTTACCGAGAAATTAATTTATGCAGGCGCATTAGACCAACTAGGGCCTGAAAAAACTCAACCTGGGCGAGCAACACTATTAGCCAGCTTAAAAGATGCGATGCGCGCAGCCGATCAGCACAACAAAGCTGAATTATTAGGGCAAAGTGATTTATTTGGTTTATTGGCTACAGAGCCTGATGAAGTAGAGCAAGCGTTTATAAAAGCGACACCGCTTACGGATAATCAGTGGCTTGATGGCGAAAAAGACACCCTAGGCCTTTATTTAACCGGACATCCTATAAACCAGTATCGACGAGAGCTTGGGCATTACACCAGTGGCCGACTCATCGACTTACAACCAACTAATCGTGATGTGCTCTCAACCGGAGCAGGTTTAGTGATTGCAGCGAGAACCTTAATTAATAAAAAAGGAAATCGTTGGGGGCTGATAACTTTAGATGACAAAAGCGCCCGAATTGATGTACGCTTGTTTCCAGAACAGTTTGAAATGTACCAAGATATGTTGCAAATCAACAATATTTTGGTGATATCCGGACAGGTCAGCTTTGATAACTTCTCTGGTGGTATTACAATGACCGCCAGAGAAATAAACACCATTGCTCAGGCGCGTGAAAAGCGTATAAAAGCGATTAAGATGACGCTGAATATGGTGCAGATCGAGGCTGGTTTCTTCGATAAATTACAAAAAGTACTCGAACCATACAAAATGGGAACGTGTCCGATCAAGGTATATTATCAACGCCCCGATGCGTTGGTGCAATTAACCCTAGGGATCGAATGGTGTGTTACGCCAAGTGACGACTTAATTCATAAGTTATCGCTGATGGCAGCGCAAAATGTAGAACTAGAATTTAACTAATTAGGTAGTTTAGAGCATGAGCCTCAATTATCTTGATTTTGAGCTTCCAATTGCAGAATTAGAAGCAAAAATTGAAGAATTACAAAATGTAAGCCGCGCTGGCGAATTAGACCTTGGATTAGAAGAGGAAGTCAGTAAACTTAAAGAAAAGAGCGCACAAATGAAGGAGAAAATTTTCTCTGAACTAGGCGCTTGGCAAGTATCACAGTTAGCACGTCATCCGTTGCGTCCTTATACTCGAGATTATATCGAGCGTATTTTTACGGAATTTGACGAATTTGCGGGTGATCGCACGTTTGCTAACGACCCTGCCATTTTAGGCGGCGTAGCCCGTTTAGATGGTGAGCCAGTAATGGTGATCGGTCAGCAAAAAGGCCGTGGTACTGCTGAAAAAATCAAACGTAATTTTGGCATGCCAAAACCTGAAGGTTACCGTAAAGCATTGCGCTTAATGGAAATGGCAGAGCGTTTTAAAATGCCAATCATGACCTTTATCGACACCCCAGGTGCATACCCTGGTGTTGGCGCTGAAGAGCGTGGTCAGTCTGAAGCAATTGCACGTAACCTAAAAGTAATGGCCGCACTTAAAGTACCAACAATTTGTACTGTTATTGGTGAAGGTGGTTCAGGTGGTGCATTAGCCATTGGTGTGGGCGACAGAGTAAACATGTTGCAATACAGCACTTACTCGGTTATTTCACCAGAGGGTTGTGCATCAATTTTATGGAAAAGTGCTGACAAAGCACCATTGGCTGCAGAGGCAATGGGTGTAACAGCAGAGCGTGTTAAAGAGCTAGATTTAATTAATAATTTAGTTGAAGAACCATTAGGCGGCGCGCACCGTAATTACGATGCGATGGCACGTAACTTAAAAGTACGCCTTAAGCGCGATTTAGCAGACTTACAAGCGTTATCGCTTGAAGAGATGCTTGATCAACGTTACAAGCGTTTAATGTCGTTTGGTTATTGTTAAAAATAGCTAAATGTAGCTAAATATAGAAAAAAGCCGCCTATGCGGCTTTTTTTGTTTTAAAATACCGTAACGTAGAGCCTTTATTGTTCGGGTTATTAGCAATTTACTCATTGGGTATATTAATGCACAAAACACCTATTTATCTGCAGGTAAAAAAAGCCCTTAATCACTACTTAGAAAATGGGCAATTCACATTTACAGTAGCCTTATCTGGTGGGGTAGATTCGGTCGTGCTATTGCATATTATGCATGGGTTAAAACAGCAGTACCCGCAATTAGATTTAAGTGCAATTTATGTCAATCATGGCTTAAGTGATAACGCCCATCACTGGCAGCAATTTTGCCAAGTACGCTGTGAGCAGCTTTCAATTGATTTTAAGGCGGCAAACGTCATTATTGAGCCGAAATCGCGCACCAGTATTGAGGCGCAGGCTCGCGAAGCGCGTTATCAAGCGCTTGATGAACACAGCCCAAGCGATAGTGTCATTTTGTTAGGCCAGCATTTAAACGACCAAGTAGAGACATTTTTACTTCGTTTAAAGCGCGGCTCAGGCTTAAAAGGGCTCGGCGCTATGCAGCAAACTCGCGTGCTTGAAAGTGGCCGTGAGTGCTATAGGCCATTACTTGGGGTAAAACGCAGCGACATAGAAGCGTTTGCTCAGCAATTTAATATTAGCCATATTACTGATGAGTCAAACTCCAATGAACGCTTTGATCGTAATTTTTTGCGTCAACAAATCGTGCCTAAGTTGGCTGAGCGTTTTACTGGGTTTGAGCAGTGTACAGCCCGTAGTATAGAATTATTACAACAGCAACAAGCACTGCTTGATGAATATACCCAGCAAGATCTCGCACAGTGTATTAACCAACATCAGGCGCTTAATATACAAAATATGGCTCATTACAGCGCTATTCGCATTGCGAATCTTCTGCGCGCATGGCTGGCTTTATTTACTCATACCATGCCTTCGCAAAAACAGTTAATGCAAATAATTAGTCAGGCTATTCATGCCAAAGCTGATGCGCAAATGGTTATTGAGCTAAGCGATGGACAAATACGCCGTCATCAAGGTTATCTGTATTTTGTGCAACCGACGCCTTTAGCCGTTAATATTGAACGCGTAACAAGTCGCGAACTAGTGCTGAATGACGGACAAATACTACAATGCCTGCAGGGAATGGGTATACGCGCCCCTAAACCTGATGAACAAGTCAGTGTTCGTTTTAACTGTAATAGTGCGCGTATTAAACCACTCAAAAAACCAGGCAGCAATACCCTTAAGCATTGGTTTAAAGATGCAAAAGTAGCGCCTTGGCTGCGTGCTCATATTCCATTAATTTTTTACAATGATGAGCTAGTTCAAGTGGTTGGCTATTTTATTAGTGATAATCACAAAGATGATACTGGTTTTATTTGGGAGTATAAATCATGAGTCAACAACCTCATGTTGGGCTGTCGCTTATAAATAAGGCACCTACTGGCATATTAATTACGCTATTGATTGCGGTTTTAGCGAATGTATTTTTAACCCTTAATATAATTACATTAGGCTACGCTGTGTTGGGCGGTATGGTATGTGCCGCCATTTTACTTGCCTATTGGTTAGGTAAAGGGGGCGTATTTTTCATTTTAGGGGTGAGTATGCCATTACTGTTAGTGCTTTTTACACCGCTTGCGACAATTGCCGCATTGCTTAATTTACTCAGTGGCTTCTTTTTTGGCTTTTGCGCCATGTTGCTCATTTATAAGCACGTGATATTAAAAAAGTAGCGTAAAAAAGCCCAGCGGGGGAGGCTAGGCTTTTTAAAAATAATGTTTTTATTACTTAATAGGCTTTTGCGCAGTTTCGCCCAGATGCTTTTGCTTTATATAAGCCTTTATCTGCGCGAGAAAATATCTCGTTCTGGCAATCGTCGCTATTAGTCAGCGTAAAACCAATACTGGCTGTGACGTTGTATTTAGACATAATTGGTGAGTTTCTGACTAAACGCATAATACGTTCAGCTACCACTTTATTGGTGGTAAAAGCCGGGTCTTCGATTAATATTGAAAACTCATCGCCACCAAAGCGAAATACCGAATCAGTCCCCCTAATACTACTAGATAAAACCGCAGCAAACTCGATTAAAACGTCATCGCCAATTTTATGACCATAGTTGTCATTTACTTGCTTAAAATTATCTAAATCAAGTAGCATTAAACTAAAAGAATGACCGTTACGTCGATGATTTTCAAGCTTTTGTAGCAACATGTCATTAAATTGACTACGGTTGTTTAATCCGGTTAATGAATCTTTTGTGGCTAACCTTAATACACGGTTATACATAAGCGCATTACGCAATGGATAAATTAGTACACTATGAAAGTGTTGTAGCTTTTTCTCAATAGCCGCACTAAGCGGATACTTTGTATAATAAGTTAATGTGCCTAAGTACTCATTTTCAACTTTTAAATCAAACGAGTACGCTGGATTTTCAACATCACTATTGGGTGTTTTTACATCAATACTTGTTGCTTTAAAATGCACACCAGAAAAATTAAGCAGTTGTTTTGCAAAATTTGCAAACGTTCCTAAAATATCTTCTAAAACTAAGCTCGTTTGCAGTTTAGCTGCTAGCTCATGCAGCGCTGTCGGTGTATTGCTATTATATTGCTCTGCTGAGAACGGCAAAAATTCGCCGCGACCAGAGATACGTTGTGTCAAAATATGAACGTTTTCCACTATTTCTTCCCCCTATAGTATTACTTTTTATAACTAAGCAGGTTATATGCCATATTTACATTCTGGCTGAAACTTATACGGTTGCTATAGTTAAGTTACATTCCATTAATTGCTTATAAGGATTGCATTGCAAAATATTAATGCTCAGGTTTTTGGACTTTTAGTTGCTGCGGTTCTATTTGTATGGCTATTTAAGCGAATAGGGCTTCCCCCTGTATTAGCTTATTTAGCGGTAGGTTTACTAGCTGGTGGCCATGGCGTTGGTTGGATGGCACAAAGCCATGAAATGGACTTTATTGCTGAGCTGGGTATTGTGTTTTTGTTATTTAGTTTAGGGCTGGAGTTTTCTGTATCGCGCTTAATGGCAATGCGAAATATCGTATTTGGCTTAGGCTCATTGCAAGTCATAGTCAGCAGTATCTTGCTTATTTTAATCCTTTATTTATTAAATTTTAGTTTATTAACTAGTTTTACCATCGGCATTATTATTATGCTCTCCTCTACGGCAGTGGTTGCTAAATTATTAAAAGAGAGTGGTGATTTAAATAAACGCCGAGGGCAATTGGCAATCGGTGTTTTACTATTTCAAGACATTGCGGTTGTGCCGCTACTCATTATTTTGCCTTTATTTGCCAGCAGTGATCCCAATAGTATTGGTTGGGCATTGCTGTTTGCGCTGACTAAAGGCGCGTTTGTGTGTGTATTGCTATGGGCTATTGGCAAGTGGGTTTTGCCCAAGGTGTTTAAAGAAGTGGCACTAGCACGAAGCGATGAGCTGTTTGTATTAACCACGTTATTGGTGTCCTTGTTTGCCGGGTTACTCACATACTCTTTTGGTTTATCGATGGCATTAGGGGCTTTTTTAGCAGGCATGATGCTAGGGGAGAGCCACTATCGTCATCAATTAGAGGCCGATATTCGCCCGTTTCGCGATATTCTCATGGGGTTATTTTTTGTAACCGTGGGGATGCAGTTAGACATTGGTTTTGTTGTTGATCATGCGGGTATTATTATTGTTGCCTTGATGGGCATCTTAATCTTAAAAATTGCCGTAGTGATGTTATCTTCTTTATTTATGGGAGAGCGAAAACAAGATGCGTTAGCGTGCGCTATAATGTTGTGGCAAATGGGTGAGTTTGGCTTTGTGTTAATTGCACTCGCTGCACAGCATAATTTGCTGAGCGTTGAGCAAGTATCATTTTTAATTGCCATGGGCGTAATTTCTATGGCGCTTACGCCCTATTTAATTGATAAAACCCCTTTTATTTTAAAACGACTAGGCATGTTAGAGCGCGCAAAGTTTGCCTTTGAAGACGAGCTTCAAAGTAGCACGCTTTATCATAACCATGTGGTGATATGCGGTTTTTCTCGAGTAGGACAAACTATTGCCCGCTTTTTATCCCCAGAGGCAATTGATTATGTGGCAATAGAGAGCGACCCCATTTTAGTACAAGAAGGAAAAGCGGCGGGCGAGCCTTTAATATTTGGTCATGTTGAGCAAAAAGATATTTTAAAGTGTGCGGGGGTAGAGCGAGCGCGACTAGTCATTATTACTTTTACCGAATTTCAACAAACTCAAATAGTCATTAATGCCATTAAACAGGTTGCACCTAAGGTTAAAATACTCATAAGAACCCGTGATGATAGTCAGTTAGAGCGCTTAAAAGCGCTAGGGGTTACTGAGGTTGTGCCTGAGGCGCTTGAAGCAAGCTTAATGTTGGTGTCGCATGTGTTGTCAATGTCTGGTGTGCCAATGAGCCGTATTATTCGCCGTGTTAGTAGTGAGCGACGAAACCGTTATAAATTATTGCACAGCTTTTTTGCCGGCGAAAATATTGACAGCGATACCAACTTGCCAGAGCGTTTAGAGTATTTACATGTAATAGCCTTACCAGATAAAGCATTTGCGGTTAATAAAGCAATTAGCGAACTCAATTTAGCAAAAAGAAAAGTGCTAATTAAGGCGCTTCGCCGCGAGGGCGAAGAAATAGACACACCACAAGAACACACAATATTGTATGCTAATGATATTCTAGTGCTGCAAGGTAAACCACGGCGTGTAGAACGTGTTGAGCATTATTTACTTGATGGTATAGAGTAGCCCATTAAGCAAAAAAACTTACTCTAGCTCTAAGAACTTTCTGATTTCAGGGAGTTGTTTCATACCATCGTCGTATCCGATTTGAATTAAATGCTGGGTGTAGCGTTTTTCAAATAACAAATAGCTGGTCAAACTCGACTGAGAGCGCTTTTTTACCCCGATCATACGTAATAAAACTTTTATCGCCCAAGGCATATCATCGTAATACTGCGCGGCAATGGCATTGAAGTTTTGCGATGGATTAATAATAAAGCTATCTATTTGTTTCAATTCTTGATGCTTATGCTTATTGGGCAGTAAACCGAGTGTGCGGTTTATTCTGTCCAAGCGCTCTAGATCAGATTGCATGGTGTCGGTAAATACACTGTCGAGTAAATGCCCTGCCACGGCCGAAAGCCCCGGGAAATGTGCAGAGTACCCTGGAGGGTGTGGCTCTTTGGGTTGATCAACCCCAATAATAAATATTTTATTTGCCCCTAAGTGAATAGAGGGGCTCAAAGGTGAAAGCTGATGTATTGAGCCATCGCCAAAGTAATGGTTATAAATATTCACACTTGGAAACACCATAGGAATGGCACTTGAGGCCATTAGGTGTTCAACATTGATACGAGTAGCGCGTCCTTCGCGCTTGGCTCGTTGCCAAGAATGCTGCGTATTTGACTGAAAAAAAGCAACAGAATCGCCAGTAGTATAACTGGATGCAGTGATAGACAGCGCCTCTAAATAGTCACGGTGTAAATTACGCTCAATACGATGTAAATCTAGTATATCGTTTAACAGTTTTCTAAGTGGTCGGTTATTTAACAAGCTTGCTGGTGGATGGTTTATATGCTCTGACTGGAAACTGGTTAAAATATTACGGGTAATATGACCAAACACACTTAAAAAGTCGCTTTTATATACCATCGAAGTTGAAAAGTTTTTCCAAACTGTTTCTAGTTTTCTTACCGCTAAATGCATACATGAGGCGTAACATGCTAAGGCCGCAGAATTAATTGCACCGGCAGAGGTGCCATTTATCACTCTAAAGGGGAGCGGGGCGGTTCTGGGCATACTTTGCGCTAACGCTTTCAAAACACCCACTTGATAAGCCGCTCGGGCACCACCACCTGTTAGTAATAAGGCAATTTTAGGTTTACTAGGATCGACTTGCTTAATTTTCATGTTAGGTATTTAAACTGTTCGCTGTCTTTACTTTATTTATTTACTGTAAGTCTTTAAGCTAGAAGAATCAAAGGATATGTTAGAGTCTATTTATCTTTCGAGGTTGAATTTTTAGCAGTGTGTTTGTTTTTTTAGGCAAGGCAGAGCCTATGTATTGTGGTTACTTCCCATAAATAGGCGATAACGTAGCTTAAAAACCAAACATCCTCTACCCAAGGGTCTGAACAAATTTTAATCCTGAAAGGTCAACAGACCCTACTTATTAATGAATATTAGTGTAAGTTAGGAATTAAATCTGTTTAGAGTACTCTAAACGGTATCGCATTTTTATATTTATGGAGTTCGTATGTCAGATAAACCATCAGAATCAGATGTTCAAAAACGTCCACCGAATAACAACCTTATCTTCGCAGGGGTTATTTTATTAATCATTATTATTGCCGCCGCGTTTGTATTATTAAAACCAAGCGAAGCCCCAGAAACAGTTATGCAGGTTGAAGAACCCATAAAAGAGCAACCCGTTATGGAGCTAAAACCTGAAAACGACCCAGTGGTCGGTGCGCCATCGGTTAAGCCAGAAAAACCTGAAGAGTTGGCAGTGCCAACACAGCGCCCAGACGTTGAGCCAGAGTCTGAGGTTGTGCCTTTACCAACATTAAATGACAGTGATCCTGTCGTGGTTGCAAAATTAGATGAATACTTAGGCGATGCGGCAATGAGCCTAGTGTTAAACGATGATGTTATTCGTCGTGGTGTGGTGTTTATCGATAACTTAGCAAAAGGTAAGGTAGCTAAGAAACATACCCCAGTTGTAAAGTTAGAAGAAGGTTTTAGCGTAAACGAAGGCGATATTTTAACCATTGATCCTAATAGCTATGAACGCTACACCCCATATGTAAAAGTACTAACAAGTATGAGTGCCGCACAAGCTGTTCGTTTATATGAAGAATATAAACCGCTAATCAACAGTGCATACACTGAAATTGGCTATGGCGATGATGAGTTTACACAAACACTTGAAGATGCCATTGACTTGCTACTTGATACTCCAGAGCCAAAAGGCAGCTTACCTTTATTGCGTGACTCGGTTACTTATCAGTATGCGTTTTCTGAGTGGGAGCAATTACCCGCTGCACAAAAACAACTTTTACGCATGGGCCCAGAGAACATGAAAAAGGTAAAAGCAGCGCTACGTAATATAAAAGCGCAGTTAGAGAGTAATTAATAACCGCTTTAATAACTAAATACCCTGCGATTGTATATGAAGTATGCAATCGCACTTTCTTTTTTGATTATCCCTTGAATAACAGAGTAAAAGTAGAGATAATCTCAATCGCGCCAACCAAGGCCCTCAATGGTAGTCTTATTGGTCCTCTCGCAACACTAGCAGGCGAACCTGGTCAGGCCCGGAAGGGAGCAGCCACAGTTTGTGACGTGTGTGCCGAGATGTGGCTGGTAAGACTGCCACCCAAATTCCTCATTTGGGTGTATTAAAATTCCATTTTTCAATATTTCTTATTTATATTATTCGTACACTAATTCTAGATCATACCCACTTAGCTAAATTTTTACCTTTATAGACAATAGCTAATGAGTGAGCAATAATTAAAACTCGTGATTATACTTTACGCCGCAGGTGTTAAATAAGCTATTAAGGGTCAATATGACGTCTCAGAGGAATAAGTGGGCGCTTGCTATATTATTAGGGCTTTTGGGGGGATGCGCTAACCTTTTACCTCTGTATTTTTTTGATAGCTCTGAATTTTTATTTGGTCAGACGTTTGTAATACTCAGTTTAGTGTTTGCTGGGCTTCGTTATTCCCTCCTTAGTTTAACTATTGTCACTGGTTTTTTATTTTATCGCTGGGGGCATAGCTGGACCAGTATTGTTTATGTGCTTGAGCTGTTTTGGCTTTATACCTTTTGCTTAAAGCGTTCTAAGCCAATACTTCCTTTAGCCGCAGTGTTTTGGTTTTTAGTCGGCTTACCACTGGTGTGGGCTTTGGGTCACTTTGTTATAGGCCTGCCTTGGCTCACGCTTGTTGTGGCTGCCTCAAAATACTTTATCAATGCCATGATAGCGTTAGCTTTGGTCGACTTAGTGAGTGTATTTGTCCCTCATGCAAGCCGGGCTTATCAAGGGCAGCCTCTGGCCCGTATATTAAGTTATGTTGTCAGTATAATTATTGTTTTGGTGGTTTTGATCACCAGTGTCTTTTTGGTTAATCAGCATTACTCGCGCTTAGAATACGAAGTAAATACGCAACTTAAAGAAAAATCACGCTCGATCAGTGCCCAGCTTAGTGACTATTTGTTGTTTCATAAAAATGCAATGGTAATAACCAGTGATGCAATGAGTGCAGGAGCACCAATACAGCAGCAGCTTGAGCGGCTAATGGCTTTATACCCTGGTTTTGCAACTAGTCTGTATGCGAACTCCGAAGGTTATGTTGAGAAAAGTATACCCAGTGAATTGCTCAGTGGTTTAAGTCAGAGTCAGCGTTATGTTAATGATCGTCCTTATTTCGCTCAGGCTCAGCAGTTCCCGTTAGGCTACAGCAGTGGCGTTTTTCAAGGCAGAGGATTAGGCGATCAACCTATTGTTGCGCTTTCGGCTCCCATTTATAAAAATGATGAGTTTTATGGTGTAGTTGAGGGGTCGCTCAAGCTAGATCAGTTAGAGCGGTTTATTCCCAATTTATTTGAGTATAAAGGGGATTTACTTGTTCTTGATGCCGATAAAAAAGTAGTATTTAGCTCGTTAAGTCAGTTTGCTGCGCTAACTGATTTTAAGCAGCAGGATCTTAGTATCCAACGTTTTAGTGGTAATCAGCTTTTTCGCTCAAACGATAACGAGATGTACCATACAAATCAGTATGTTGACGACACCACAGGGTGGCAGGTTATATCGCTCTATAATCGTAAATATTTAAGCTTGGTGGTAGTGGCTGCTTGGTTACCCACTATGTTGCTGGGGCTATTTTCCATTGCACTGGTGGTATTATTTATTTATAAATTCACCCATTTGCTGGTTAAACCCATCATAGAGTTAACTCATTTAATCAACAGCTTTAGTAAAACTGAAAAACACGTATTTAATACAGACTCTAGTTGGTACGAAATACTGCAATTACAGCAACAATTTGAAATGTTGGGCAATGCACTTCAGCATTCAATCAAAAGTTTGCAAGCCTCTAATGTAAAAAATGAAGACCTTAATAAACAACTTAGCCAATTTAATCAGCAACTCGCAGATAAAGTAGCAGAACAAACAACTGAGCTAACACAAGCGGTTAAACTCGCCAATGAAGCAAATATTGCTAAGTCACAATTTTTAGCAAACATGAGTCATGAACTTCGAACACCTATGAATGGCATATTAGGTATGGGAGAGGTTTTGCTTCGAGATCAGTCTTTAAGTAATGAACAAAAAGAGTTGTTGCTCACGCAGCAAAAAAGCGCAAAAAATTTGCTTGATATTCTTAACGATATTTTAGATTTTTCTAAAATTGAAGCAAATGCCATGGAGCTAAATAGTAGACCCACGCAGGTAGCTCCATTTATCGAAAATATACGCTCTTTATTTACGCCGATTGTTAGTACTAAAGAAGTAGAATTTAGCATAATTCAAACCACAAATTTACCACTGTACATTAGTGTTGATGAATTACGCTTAAATCAGGTGATTATTAATTTACTCTCTAATGCGTATAAATTTACAGAGCAAGGCTTTGTGCGATTATCGTTCGATTATAACGATAATAAACTTCAGGTTAGCGTTGAAGATAGCGGTATTGGTATTGCAAAGGCACAACAGTCATTATTATTTAGTGAGTTTACTCAAGCTGATGTGGGCGTTGCACGTAAGTATGGCGGAACAGGGCTGGGGCTGGCTATTTCTCAAAAGCTAATAAAAATGATGGACGGTGAAATTCATTTACACAGCGAAGAGGGTAAAGGTAGTACGTTCACCTTTAGTATTAGTGCGCCAGAATCAGCAGACGCTCCCTCAAAGTTACCTAAAAAAACAGCTTCGCAGCCAAATCTTTTGGATAAACGCATACTGTTGGTAGAAGATAATGCGATTAACCGACAGGTGATTGCAAAAATGCTTGAGCCTACTAAAGCGAGTTTAACAATGGCTGAAGATGGCTTAAAGGCGCTTGAAGTATTGAAGAGTCAGTCGTTTGATTTGATTTTAATGGATTGCCAAATGCCCAACATGGATGGCTATGAATGCACTCGCGCGATTAGAACCACTGAAATTAAAACCGGCTTACGAGTACCTATAGTGGCGATCACTGCAAATGCTTATGAGGAAGATAAGCAGCGCTGTTTAATTGTTGGTATGGATGACTTTATAGCCAAACCCATTAATAGCGATGATTTATATACAGTGATTGGTAATATACTCAGCTGAGCAGCAGCTGAAGAGCACAAAGCATAGTTCAGGGTTAGTATGCTAAGTGGCCGAGGCGTGCTCGGCGACTCATATTATACTTTTTTGGTCAGCCACATACCGCCAAGTACGGAAGCAAAAAATAACCAAAACTCTGTTTTAAGTGATACCAGTTGTACAAGCCCGGGGCCCGGGCACACGCCGCTTAAGCCCCAACCTAAACCAAATAAAATAGAGCCAGTAATTAACCGCGTATCGACCTTTTTTAAATCGCTAAGGCTTAGTTTGTCGTTAAACACCGGCGTGCCTTTTTTAGTGAGCCAAAACCATGCGCCCATCATAATGCTCATTGCAACAGCCATAACAATAATTAAGCTACCGTCCCATTGCTGATTAAAAGTGAGAAAGTTAAGCACTTTATCTGGGTTGGTCATGCCACTAATAATTAGTCCCAAACCAAATACGAACCCTAAAATAAGCGTAATAATTGCGTGCATGATTTACCCTACTAAATTAGCGGTGATAATGGCGATTGCCATAAATGTACAGGTTGATACCCATGAACGGGCCGAAAAACGAGACATACCACATACGCCGTGACCACTGGTGCAGCCATTCGCTAACGTGGTCCCCGCACCGACCAAAAGCCCTGCAATAATAATCATCCAAGGCGATAAGTTTAATTCGCCTACTAACAGCTCAGGGGCAAATAATTGTATAAATACACCTGCTAGTAATAACCCCATCACAAAACACAGTTTCCAACGAGAAGCTGCTGCCAGTGGATTAAAAATTGATTTTATAAGCCCTGAAATTCCCGCTACTTTACCAAATAAAACCAGTAATAACGCGCAGGCTAGACCAATTAAACCACCGCCAATAGCCCCAGATAGTGGTGTGAATTCGGTTGTCATCGTTTAAATCCTCCAAGCAAGGGATACACCCAATCCTGATTGTTCCATTGAAATTGATAGTTGTTGATTAGGCGCTAAATAGTTTGCACCTGTTACATTTTTAGAGGGTGAATAAAAAGCCATTGCGTTAAATTGCACCGCGTCACTAAGCGCATGACTAATGCCTGCTGTAAAATGCCATTCTTGCACACCGGGCGCTAAAATATTAAATAAAATGTCAGATGATGGAATGGGTTGCTCGGTATAAGAAGCACCAAACCTAATTTTTTGTTGCTCAGTGCGTTGCCATTGATAACCCAGTTTATAAATACTCATATCGTGCCAACCAAAGCCTGCTCCGGCTTCAGCCCTAGTGGCGCTGACATTAAATTAGTAATAGGGTTGGCGATACTTTTTACTTCACTGTAATTTATTTTTTGCCAATCAAACACCACTTGGTGCGATGGTAAAAACTGCCAAGCGGTACCTAGCTGAATAGAGCTTGGTAAATCAAACCCGCCTTGCTCTGCAAACAGGCCGCTGTAACGGTCAAATTCATCCATAGACACTGATGAACGGTAACTGGCGCCCCAGCTAAGTGACGAGTTAATAATGTGGCTGATCCCAAGTTGCATTCCAATGCCTGTGCTGGTATCAACGCCATTATTAGACAGCGCCTCTGGCTTTTGCGAAAAGGCGGCAAAATTTGCCAAACCTTGTGCTTCAAATTGTTGCACTACATAAATAGCAGAAACACCTAGGCGTATTTGCTCATTTAATTGATAGCTCATGGTTGGGCTGACAAATAACTGTTTTAATTCAACACCAGTGGTGCCGCCATAAAATGTGCCTTGAGGGGCAGAATCAGCCACATATTCTGTGTTCATTCCGCCGTTACCGTAAACTAATAGGCCAATATTAATGCGCTCATTTAGTTGATGGCCAATAGCAAATTCGGGAATTGCAAGTAAGCTGTTATCACTTTTTTTGGTGGTTGCGTCCAAATACAGTGCATTGGGAAAGTATTCATCGACCTTTGCAGCGGTGTAGTTACGCTCAGGAGCAAATAATTCTATGCCTACCGACATTTGCGTGCCGTTAGCTGAAAAAGTAGCCGGGTTATTTGCACCCGACATTAATTCTTCTGATAACGCTACACCAGCACCTGCCATGCCTTTGTGAGTCATACCGTAGCCATGAGTAAAATAGCCATTCGTTGCAAATACATTAAATGTGCTTAACGCAGAGGTGAAAACAAGGCCTGAGAGTAACTGTTTTTTCATTTAAATTGAGACTATGTAGAGAAAGTTGGCGAACAATAGCTAACTTTTTATATTCCAAAAAAGAACTTTAAAAGATTATATATACTAAAAAAGCATATTGTTTGTGGATGAGGAACAGGTAAATGAAAGGGCTTACAAAGGAGGGTTAAATACACTGGAGTAAAACAGCATTATTAAGCGCTATTTTACTCCAGCCAAGTAATTACATTGACTCTAACTTCATACCGCGTGTCTCTTTAATGTATTTAACTACAAAAAACACACTAATAAACGCCGAGAGGGTATAAAAGCCATAGGCGCCTGCTAAACCAATACTACCTAGCATGATAGGGAAGGTCATAGTAATAGCAAAGTTAGCTATCCACTGCGCACTAGCAGCAACTGCAAGCGCTGCACCGCGAATGCGGTTATTAAACATTTCACCAAGCAGTACCCACACAATTGGGCCCCAGCTTAAACCAAAAAATACCACAAACAGGTTAGCCATTATTAAAGCAAAGGTACCCATATTTTCGCTAAGTGCTAACTTGCCCGCTTCATCAAGGCCTGCACTGCCAAAGGTGTAGGTAAGTGCACTTAAACTAATAAACATACCTATACTACCTACCAGTAACAATGGCTTACGTCCCACTTTATCAACTAAAGCAATGGCAATAAAAGTAGACAAAATATTAGTGGTACCCGCAAGCACGTTTATAAACAGTGATTGTGATTCATCAAAACCAGCGGCTTGCCAAAGTTCTGAACCGTAATAAAATACCACGTTAATACCAACAAATTGTTGAAACACTGACAAGGCCACACCCACCCAAACAATAGGGTGTACCTTTTTACTGCCATCGATAAATAAATCGCGAATACTTGGTTTTTTATCGCTTTTCAGAGACTGCTTTACGTCATTGATTTGCGCATCAGCATCATCGTTTGAAATTTTATTAAATACAGTTTTAGCGTGTTTAAGCTTGCCTTGTGCGACTAAGTAACGCGGTGACTCAGGAATAAACAAGACCCCAATTAAAAATAAGCCTGCAGGAACCAGTTCAGCCCAAAACATCCAGCGCCATGCAGCTAAGTCTAACAGTAAAATACCCTCGGCACCGCCTGCGGCATTTGCAATTAGGTAGTTACTTAAAAAGGCAGCAAACAGACCCAGCACAATAGCAAGCTGCTGCAGTGTTGCTAAACGGCCGCGTAAGCTGGCAGGTGCTACTTCTGCAATATAAGCCGGCGCTAAAACAGATGCCGCACCGATACCTAATCCACCAAATAAGCGGTAAAAAATAAACTCAGCTGAGCTATCAGCAATACCAGAGCCAAATGCACTGATAGCAAATATAAGTGCAGTGACAATCATAATAGCGCGACGGCCAAATTTGTCAGCTAATGGGCCAGCAGCTAAAGCACCCAGCGCACAACCAAGTAAAACAGAGGCAACATTAAACCCTGTTGCTACACTGCTTGAGTTAAATGTATTACCTAATGCCGATACAGTGCCATTTATAACGCCTGAATCAAAACCAAATAAAAAGCCACCAATGGCGGCAACAGCCGATATAAAAATAACGTATAAAAGTGAGCACTTTGTCTGTGCGCTTTGCTCACCTTTAGTTGCATGCTGTGTTGTCATGTTGTTCAATCCTAATTTTTATTATGTGTAATGAAGTTAAAGTACCACTAATAATTTGCGGGCAACCTTAGCACAGAGTAATCACGCTAAAAAAGATATTTCAATAGTAATACGTATGCATAAATAAATTAATTGAGTTGCGCGAGGGTCTGTTTATCTTTTGAGATTGAAGTTTCAGCAGTGTGTTTGGTTTTTAAGCAAAATAGATCTTTTGCCATGTGAATGCCCGTAAATAGGTACTAACGCTTCGTTAATGTTAAACACGCACTGCTTGAAGGGTTCTGCTATCTACACAGGTGAAGATAAGGTGCAGGGTATAAAAAGGGTGCTCGGTTTTAACTTAGTTTATTAAGTAACAAACCTCGCTGAAATTAAAGCGCCCGAGATTGAATCAATTTAAATACTAAAAGGCTATTAATTCCTAATTGGGTTGCTAAAAGCGCTCAAATAATTATACTGTTTTTATATACAGTATTGGCGGTTTTTATGAGAAAAGAGTTACCAGCAAAATATTATTTGGCACATTTTAAAGAGCTAATAGGCTTTGTGAGCGATAAATGTATGCATTTACTTGAGCAAAAGCACATTACATTTATTAATAAAATAAACACCCTCGACGAGCAAAGCCAATGCATGCTAGCACGTATTTATTCTCGTAAGCCTTATTTAGTGCAAACTCAGTCATTAAATTATGAAGAGATTATTTCGCCTTATCAGTCACTTTTTAATTTAAAAACAGCCGGATTAGTATATGAACCCTCACAAGCAGACGCTAAGCAACTGCTTAGTCATCTAACAAAGCCGGCCTTAATTGAGTTGTTATCTCAACAAGAGCAGCCACCATTATTTAAAAAAAGTGCAGCTAAAAGTTGTTTAGTTGAAGTCGCTATTTCATTTTTTGAATCTGAGCCAGAGCGTCTTTCGCATTTGTATAATCAGTATGTGATCAATAATAGAGATGAGTGTTACCAGTATTTTGAGTTTTTGTATATTGGCAGGCTCAGTGCCGGTGATGTTAATCATCAAAATCGGTTTGTACTAAGAGATTTAGGGGTAACTCCTGTTAGGCAAGGACATCATGAAAGTTTGTCTCGCTTTGACTCAATTGAGGAAGCGCAATCTAACTATGTGTTAAACCGTTTTCGGTTAGCCGTTAAAAACGCGAAAGATGACAATGAAAATGAGACGTTAGCAAAACAGTTAATAAATGAATTAGCAGTAGGGGTTGTAGCTCGAGAGCTAAAGAATAAGTTATTGGTCATACTTTATAAGCAACTAAAAACAAGTAACCCTGTATTAGCGTTTGATGTACTTAATGCCTGCGAAGACGATGCGCACGCACTAGAAATTCAAATAAGAGAGCAATACCGTTTAGGTAATAAAGAATGGGTAAAGGCGCAACTTGAGAAAATTATAGAAAATCCGCTCACCGATGAGTTACTGTACTTTGCGGATGACTTTTTAATGCGCAAATTTAACAAGCAAACACGCTCACGGCTTAGTGAAATGTTAGCCAGTACACGCTGTATTATAGAAGTTGATGAACTTTACCGTGGCGATGTTGAGTTAGGTGTAAGTGATCACTACACTCGTCAAGGCAAGCAGGTTTTTTATACTGAGAATACCTTGTGGCAAAGCTTATTTGCGCTGGTTTTTTGGCAGGAACTTTTTATTGAAACCCCAACCCCCCCCTGCAACGAATTTGATATTTATCCGCAAGCCTTAAAAACAGATACATTTTATTTAAATCAATCCTCGCAATTAGAGGCGCGGCTGGCTGCGTGTAATAGTACCCAAAAATTGCTGCGTTTAGTGTGTAACCATGCAGCGAAGTATTATGAGCAACCAAATGGCTTATTTAGATGGCACAAAGATGTATTAAAGCCATTAGAGATGCTTATTTTAAACAGCCCGATAAATGCGCTATTAAGCCATTTAAAAAACATGGCAAAAAACTATCGACAATTAAAAGATGGTTACCCCGATTTAATGATTGTTGATAACAGCGCAGTTCATTTTGAAGAGGTAAAAGCGCCCGGAGACAAGCTTAAAAGAAACCAGCTAGTGAGCATCGATAATTTAAAAAACAGTGGTTTTAAAGTCAATATTGCAGCGGTGAAGTGGTATGTAGACCCTAACCGTGTTTATAGTGTAGTTGATATTGAAACTACAGGAGGCCTCAAAGGCGGTAACCGTATTACCGAAATTGGTATTGTTAAAATAAAGCAGGGCGAAATAGTTGATACATGGACCACATTGATAAACCCAGAGCGTCCCATCCCGCGTTTTATTACCTCGCTTACAGGCATTAACGATGCCATGGTAAGCAATGCGCCCATATTTAGCGAGATTGCAGCGCCGTTACTGAATCAATTATCAGGCAGTATTTTTGTGGCGCATAATGTTAATTTTGATTATGGATTTATTAAAAAAGAGCTTGAGAGGATAGGAATTAATTTTAAAATGCCGAAACTGTGTACAGTCGTTGAATCACGCAAAGCATTTAAGGGATTAAAGTCATACTCACTCGGTAATTTATCGGCACACTTTAATTTAGACTTAACCAATCATCACCGTGCATTAGACGATGCCAAAGCGGCCGCGCAGTTATTATTACTGGTTCAGCAAACGGACAGTCAGTGATAGATTTACGTCAGTTAAATGCATTGTGCGTAAAGTAAAGTACCTTATGTATAAATACAGGGTATTAAAAAATAGGTTTATCTATTTTTAATGGGCGATTAAAACTGCGCTTATAAAAATAATCGCTGTAAGCTTTGCAATCCCATGATAATATTAAATATATGTTAACAGGTTTTAGGGCAGATGCTTTAAAAGTGGTTATGTTTCTGAGCAAAAAAAATAATAAATTAAGGATAATAATGAATCATCAACGATTGAGTGCCACTTTGCTGGTATTGGTGGCTTTAATAACTGGCTGCAATTCGTCACCAGTCAGTCTTTACAGCGATAATACCATGAAGAAAAAAGAATATAATGGTGTTAAGGCATACAGAAAAGGGGAGTTTGAAGAGGCTTTTAACTATTTAGAAGAGCCCGCTGCATTGGGCTATAAAAGTGCACAATACACCCTAGCGTTTATGTTTTTAAAAGGGCAATATTTAGAGCAATCAACTAAGCTTGGTATGGGGTGGTTGAGTGTTGCTGCAGAAGCAGGCGTTGAAAATTGGTCACAACAATATGATACTTTTTATACTGCTGCGACAACACACGAGAAGCAAGAAATAGATGCAATTGTTGCCGTTTATATTGAGCAGTTTGGTGTTAAAGCTCAAAACATGACCTGCCGTAGGTCAACATCACCGAGACGAACATTCGGCGAAATTAAAATTGATTGTAATAAACACGATGGTATTGTCACCGTTCATGAAATACAAACAATAGAGTAAAGCTAGTTACTAACTAGCTTTTTCTCAAAGTCACTTTTTACGATATCGAGCGCTTTTAATACTTCTTCGGGCTCTACGTCGTGTTGCTCTAATATCATAATTAAATCAACAGCCAGTTTTACGTGTGTAGGGGCGTCTTCTAGCGGGTTACTCATTAATATCTTTCTTTTTAGCAATCTGATCAATCGCAAAATTAATAGCAAGTTCAACGCGTTGCTGCATATCTAAACGATCTGTTTGAGTTAAATAAAATGCCATATCTACATCGTATCGAATATAACGTGGGGGTAATTGATTGAGTACGGTACAGCAAAAGTCAGCCATTACATCGTCGTTGTAACGCTCATTAAGTTTACGTTTTTCTATTTCTTCTAAAACGAGCTTTTCGTAAAAGTTGTGTATGTCATCATCTAATCGCATATTCCTGTCACTCTTTTTTATTGTCTGTAATGAGTCTATACCAAGGACTGTTATAAATCGAGAGCCGCTTTAAATAGTTGCTTATGGACACTAACTAAATTGTTGATGTTACGTTGATAACCCCCACCTAAAGCGCACATAAGCGGGATGTTTCGCTGCTTACAAAAGTTAAGAACAGCAAAGTCGCGCGCGTATACGCCAGCCAAAGAAACATCAAATAAGCCAAGTTCGTCTTTGGTATAAATATCGGCGCCCGCATTATATAAAATAATATCGGGCTGGTGGAGGCGAACACATAACTCAAGAGCTTGCTCTAGTGTTGTTAAATACTCTGCATCTGTGGTGTTTGCAGGTAAGGCAAAGTCGTAGTTTGAGTGCTGTTTTTGCCGAGGAAAGTTTTGTTCACAGTGAATTGAGCAGCTAATTATGTGCTCATGGTGCTGGGTTATTTGTGCTGTGCCGTCACCTTGATGCACGTCACAATCAAATATTAATACGGTGTCGGCTTGCTCTGTTGCAATAAGGTGGGCTGCCGCAATGGCTAAATCATTAAAAATACAAAAGCCACTACCGTAATTGCTGTAAGCATGGTGGTAGCCGCCACTTAAATTAGCCGCTAAGCCGGTTTGCATTGCATTCTCAGCTGCTTGAATACTGGCACCAACAGAATAAAGGGTTCGCTCGACTAGTTCAGGTGAGTGCGGAAATCCCATTTTCTTCACCGCTTTGTCAGTCAACGACCCGTTTAAAAAGTCAGCAATATAATCTGAGCTATGGCATAAGCTTAACTGCGCTGTAGTTGCAGGCGAAGGCGATATAAATTGGGTGTAGCCTAAACGCTCTATTTCATGCTTAAGCTGCTGATACTTTTTTATTGGAAAGCGATGGCGCTCAGGTAACTCTAGCTGCGAGTACAGATGGTGGTAATAAAGCTGCATTAGCGTAAATGTTGTTTTTCTACTTGTTGAATTTTGTCTTCGGTGGCAGAAATTGCTTTTCTACAACGCCCGAGTCGCGCATGAGTAGTTAAAATTTCTTGATTAAGTTTTTGTGCTTGCGCAGGTGATGCTTTTTCCATTTGTAACTTACGCTCTTCAATCATCAGTACTAGGCGGCGTTCAAACTCATGGTTTTGTTTAAGCTCATCATATAACTCATGGGATGATTGCATGATTTTTTGCACTGCTTGTTTGTAAATAGGCTGTTTGGCACGAGGCTTATAATGACTTTTGTTTTCTTTCACCCAAATAGGGGTCGATTTAATTACATTAAAGACCGCTTGTACCTGACTAGCAATGCGCTCAAGTGCGTAAGTGTAGGCATGGCGGTGATCGCTCGGTGGTAGGCTGGCTATTTCATCTTCTATTTCTACTACGTAATCAACCAAGTTCATGCTTTTGGTGCTAAATACGGCTCTGTCAAATAAGCTTGGCTGTGCCTGCATATAACGGTTTTTAGCAAATAATTTTGCTTTATCAAATTGCTCAGCTTGTTGCTTAAGCGTAGCAACTTGTTGGCGTAGTTTGTCTAAAGCAGCAGATTGCATATTAAAAGTATGCCTCGTAAATTAGTTTTAACGCTAAAAGTATAACCATAGTATTAAATACTGGGCGAATAAATTTACTGCCAAAACGAATAGCTGAATGTGCGCCAAACCATGCACCAAGCATGATAAAGAAGCCCATTGTAATTCCCAGTAAAAAGTTAACATGGCCAAGTGCAACAAAGGTGATCAGAGAGATGAAGTTAGAAACAAAATTCATTGAACGCGCCAAACCACAATTGAGTAGCAAACTCATTTTATAAAGCATACCGTTTGAGGCAGTCCAAAAAGTTCCCGTTCCAGGCCCAGCTAAACCATCAAAAAAACCTAGGCTTAATCCTTGTAGCCACTGTTTTACTTTTATTGTGCGGGTTAATTTAGGCAGATCATCACTTTGTGTGGTACTTAAATTACCAAACAAGCTGTAGCAAGCCACTAAAATAATAATAATGGGTAAGAGCTTATTTAAAAACTCAATGCTTAAATGATCAACAATTAGTGTGCCTAACAAAGCACCTATGGCGGTAGCCATAATAGAAGCAAACCAAAATCGTGGGTTAAATAACTGTTTTTTATAATAGGTGATACTGGCCGTTAACGAGCCAAAACTGGCGGCCAATTTATTAGTGCCAAGCGTTAAATGAGGAGGCAATCCCGCCGTTAACAGTGCCGGTACAGTAAGTAATCCACCGCCGCCAGCAATAGCATCAATAAAGCCCGCTAAAAGTGCAACGCCACATAAAATAGCCCAAGTTGTTGGGTCGAGTGCAAGTTCAAACATCAGTAATCTATTTGTCTTTTAAAAGGTGGTAAGGTGTCAAGCATGGCTTTGCCATATCGTTTGGTGATTAAGCGTCTATCTAAAATAGTTATTGTGCCAATATCACTTTCTTTACGCAGCAGTCTACCACAGCTTTGTACCAATTTCTTTGCTGCGTCTGGCACGGTTATAGATAAAAATGGATTACCGCCTTTACTTTGCACAAACTCCGCTTGTGCTTCTTCGATAGGCGAGGTAGGCACCGCAAATGGAATTTTTGTAATAATTAGATTTTCTAAATATTTACCAGGTAAATCAAGCCCTTCAGAGAGGCTTTGGGTGCCAAATAAAATACTACCTTTGCCTTCATCAATATTTTTAGTATGTAATTTGAGTAAAGCTTCTCGTGACATTTCACCTTGTACTAATAAGTTAAATCCTTTTGTTCTAAGAAACTTACTTACATGGTCCATTTGCCAGTAAGAGGCAAACAACACTAAATTGGCTTTTTTAGTGTTTAGATACTCGGGTAATGTTTTCGCAATATGATCGCTAAATTCTTTATCTGTTGGCTCTATGCTCGATGCAGGAATTCGCAGAGTGGCCTGTTTTGGGTAGTCAAACGGAGAGGGGACTTTAATGAACTTTACCCCTTCTTCTTTAGCAAGACCGCTTTCATAGGCAAAGTGATCAAATGAACCTAGTGCGCTCAAGGTAGCTGAGCATAACACGGCTCCAGCACATTCGCTCCACAGCTTATCTTTTAAATAGTAACCGACCTCAATAGGGCAGTCGCTAAGCAGGTGATCATGATGGCTTTTATATTCAAGTCGTTTTATCCAACGCGCATGCGGTGTGCCTTCGCCTTTAGTGGCGTAACTAAACCATAATTTATTAAGTTGCTCTAATCGGTTTATGTATTGCCCGCTTTCAGCCAGAATAGGGTCGGCAACATAAGGTTTAATATCACCGTCGCTTACATCTTGGGTGAGGGTGTCGTGCATTTTATTTAAACACCGTAATGCATCAAGCGTGGCTTCGCTAATATCTTTTGCTTTTGCGTGTAACGATTTAGGAATTTCACCATGTTCAAAGCGATAGGTATCGTCTTTTGAATATTCAAAATCAGCGTTGTCGAGTATATCGCGCACCACTTTTAAATCTTTGTTTGCATCGTTAACGCTATCGCATAATTTAAAGTTTTGCCCAATACCTTTTTGCCCCACTAACACTTTGGCCATTTTGCCACTAAATTTAGTGAGTTTGTCGAGCCAATCTATCGTGCCTTTTATTGTAGCTGCAGCAGATGAAAAATCGCGGGTAATATGCGCAAGGTGATGCGCTTCATCGATTACATAAATGGTATTGTCGGGTTCGGGTAAAATTTTTCCGCCCCCTAAGTCTAAATCGGCTAACAGTAACGAATGGTTTATAACCAATACATCCATTTGCATTAACTGCTGGCGAGCCAGTTGAAAAGGACATGTTTGGTGTGCTTTCATCTGGCGTTGGCAGGCATGCTTATCACAAGCAATGAGCCCCCATACTCTATCAGGGATGGTATCGGCCCAGCTGTCTCTATCGCCTTGCCACTTTTTATTGATATAGGCATCGTAAAGTTGCTTTAAGCACTTAGTTTCCATATCACTTAATGGTGATGTAAGGGTAGGCATAAACTCCATTTGAGTTTGGCTATCACTATTTAGCGCATTATGAAGTTTGTGAGCGCAAATATAACGTTGGCGGCCTTTTACTAAATCAAATTTAAAATCGAGCCCTGAGTGCTTTTTAAAAAACGGCAGCTCTTTAGCGATTAATTGTTCTTGTAAAGCCACAGTAGCCGTAGAAATAACCAGTTTCTTTTTTTGTGCTAATGCCAGTGGTAGAGCGCCTAGACAGTAAGCTAATGACTTGCCGGTACCAGTACCTGCTTCAATAACACAAATACGTTGTTTTTTATGGTATTCACCGGCTAATGTTTTTGCTATTTCAGCAACTAGGTAGTTTTGACTACTACGAGGGCGGTAATCGGTTAGGTTATTTGCAACATGCTGGTGTACTTGTCTAATTGTTTTTTTAAGTGAGCTCGATAGCATGTGATGATTAACCTAAAATATGTATATAATTACAGTGTATATATTAAGTGGGATCGAACATTGACACAAGCAATCTATCAGGGCTTTATTTTATCAAGGCAACAATACACTGCTAAAAATGCACAAGGTATTACTTTGTGCTATTGGCTAAGCTCTGAGCAAGGCCCGATAAAAGTGACGATTGAAAATCAGCAAGCGTTGTTTTTCATCCCATTGGCTGAGCAAGATACTGCAAGTGCTCTACTGGCTCAGGCAAACATAAAAGCGCAGTTTAATAACGTTGAACTTTGTCACTTTAGTGGTAGTGAATGTGTAGCCTGTTACTTTAACGATATAAAAAGTGTATACACTGCACGAGCTCTTTTAGAGCAAGTAATGCCAATTTATGAAGCCGATGTGCGCCACAGTGACCGCTTTTTAATGGAGCGCTTTATTAAAGGGGGCGTATGGGTAACCGGTAATGCCAAAGCTCAAAACGGCTTTATTGAAATTAGTGAGGCAAAGCTAAAAGCAAATAACGAGTATACGCCAACGCTTAAGTCTGTTTCTTTGGATATAGAATGCAATGCCGATGGCGTGCTATTTAGTGTTGCACTGGTGGGAAATGGCCTAGATTGTGTATTAATGATAGGTGAGCCACAGCAGCAGAGCGACCCGACATTTGAAATAGATTGGTGCTATGACGAAATTAATCTGCTCACCAAACTGCAGCAGTACATCATAAATAACGACCCCGATGTTATTGTTGGTTGGAATGTTATTGATTTTGATTTTAGTTTATTGCAAGAGCGCGCTGAGGCGTTAGGAGTTACCCTGAGTATTGGCCGAGATAATCAACCTTTATATATTAATAAAGGCCATTACACTCGATTAACGCTTCCAGGGCGATGCGTAATAGATGGTATTGATACATTAAAGAATGCCACTTATCGATTTGATAGCTTTTCGTTAGCTAATGTTGCAGAGCGGGTGCTTAACGAGTCTAAATTAATAAAAGCTGATAACCGATTATCTGAAATTGTACGCCAATTTAATGAAGACAAGCTCGCTCTTGCTGCCTACAACCGCCAAGATTGTATTTTAGTTAATCAAATTTTCGAAAAACTAAAGCTGTTTGAATTTGCCATAGTCAGAACTCAAATCACTGGGCTCGAACTTGAGCGCATGGGTGGCTCAGTTGCTGCATTTACTAATTTATATTTACCGCTGTTACATCGCAGTGGTTATGTTGCTCCCAACTTAGGCGATCATGGGCTATCTTTTGAAAGCCCTGGTGGCTATGTGATGGAGTCGACCCCAGGGCTTTTTAAAAACGTTTTGGTACTTGATTTTAAAAGCTTATATCCGTCAATTATGCGTACGTTTTGTATTGACCCGTTAGGTTTAATCGCAGGGTTAAACGCACCAGAGCATGCTGTAGAGGGGTTTAATCAGGCGTTATTTTCAAGAACGCAGCACCACCTGCCAAAATTAATTGAGCACCTGACACAAACTCGCCAAGAAGCAAAAGACACTAATCAACCGATGCTCTCGCAAGCGATTAAAATTATTATGAATAGCTTATATGGCGTACTGGGCTCTAAAGGCTGTCGGTTTTACGACCCGCGTTTATCCAGTTCTATTACTTTACGTGGCCATGAAATAATGCAAACAACTCGTAAATGGATAGAAGCGCAAGGCTTTGAGGTGATATATGGTGATACCGACTCTACGTTTGTAAAACTTAGTGAAGATACCAGTCCTGAGCAATGCAACGAAATTGGTTGCCAACTTGTTCGACATATCAACGAAAAGTGGCAAGTAGAATTAAGGCAGCGTTATGACTTACAAAGCTATTTAGAAATTGAATTTGAGACCCATTACAGTCCGTTTTTTATGCCAACTATACGAGGTAAAAAAACGGGTTCTAAAAAACGTTATGTTGGTCAAGTAACCAAAAAAAATGAAAAAAAGTTGGTCTTTAAAGGTATGGAAACCGTTCGCAGTGATTGGACTGAGTTTGCACAAGAGTTTCAAACACAGTTATTCGAGACATTATTTACCGACAACTTCGAAATACAGCAACTGCACGATATTATAAATAGCTACACTCAAAAGCTTTATAATGGTGAGTTTGACCGTAAATTAGTATATAGAAAGCGTTTAGGGCAGCACCTTAACGATTATATTAAAAATATCCCACCTCACGTTCAAGCAGTTAAAAAACACAAAGCGAGCCATCCTGAGTTTGAAATAAAACGCGGACAAGTAATCGAATATGTTTACGCAATAACTGGCGCCGAACTTTATACCGGTAAAAACACCCTTAATTACCCCCTTTACATTCAAAGACAGCTTGAACCCGTAGCGCAAATGATATTAAGCGCTTTAAACACATCAACTGAATCTACCCAAGCTACATTATTTTAACTTAGCTATGAGAAAAACAGGTGTTTTATAGGTTGTTTTTCGATTTCAAGTTCCTATTTCGTATAAAATTTGTAAAATTTAAAGTTAACACTTGTGATTCCGATTACAAATTCATTTAAAATCGATACAAAATAAAAACCTCACAAAATAAATAATCTAATTTAAAATCAGTGTTTTAGGTTTTATTTTTTAAGCTGTTTCTAAATTAAAATCCAAAAAAAGCTTAAAAAACGAACTAAGCAAACGTAAAAATGATAACAAGAAGTCACTTAAAGTGCTTTTAAAGTTAATTTAATGTTGACCTCATTGTGAACAAAGTATTATCATCTGGAACATGATCACAATTTAATTAACAAAAGTGGTCAAAAATAAAAAAACAAATAGTATTCTAGGGAGAATCAAATGTTAAATAACAAAATCTCAAAAGCCGTTCGTTTAGCGATTGCTTTTGGTGCAGCTTCTACTGCTGCTTTCTCAGCAAGCTCAATTGCTGCAGAGGAAGGCGCAGACAAAGTTGAGCGTATTCAAGTTACAGGTTCGCGTATCAAGCAAGTAGACCTTGAAAACAGCTCTCCTGTAACGGTATTATCGGCTGTGGAAATTAGCTTGTCAGGTGAGCCAACTGTTGCAGATGTACTTAATAACCTAGCTGCAAACTCCTTTGGTTCATGGAAAGGTGTTTCAGGTTACGGTTCAGGTGCATCAGCAGAATCTAACATTAATTTACGTGGGCTTGGTTCTGACGCTACTCTTGTTCTTCTTGATGGTCGTCGTCTTCCAGGGTCAAGTTCATCTTCAGGTTCATCTGCGGATACTTCAATCATACCTATGGCGGTAGTTGAACGTGTTGAAATCTTACGTGATGGTGCATCTGCTGTTTATGGATCTTCTGCTGTTGCAGGTGTAATTAACATTATTACAAAAAAAGATTTCGAAGGTATAAATGCTAAATATGAATATGAATCACCAAGTGTTGAAGGTGGGACAAGCAAAACATTTTCTTTGACTTCAGGTTACTCTTCAGATAAAGGCAACATAATATTTACTTATGAGAACTCTAAGAGTGATGCTGTCTTCGACAGAGACGTATGGGCAACAAAATCTGATGATTATGTAGGTTTTAGTTCATATAGTCATGTGCCAAATTATAAAATTAATGGCGCTGGTAGCTTTCTTTCAAACTCTTCGCTTTGTGACTCAGCGCCCAATACAGTAAATGGTATAGATGCAGACGGCGTTGGTCGCTGTACATATAGTTATGGTGAAGTTACTAAGTTTTACCCTGATTCAGAGAACAATTCATTTTTAACAAAGTTCAATTATGAGTTGAGTGATAATTTAATATTCAATGCTCGCGCTATGGCGAGCTTTAATGAGACTGATGCACGTTTTGCAGGGACACCAGTTTCAACATCACCGATTTACATGGGCGCAGATAACCAATACAACCCTGAAGGGGAAGATATTCGACTTTATCTTCGTGCGGTTCCTTTAGGTGAGCGTGACACAAAGACCGAGGTTGTTACTACAGATATCGTATTGGGTCTTGAAGGTTTTGTAGATGTTGCTAACGGTCTTGATTGGGAAATTAATTACCAAAACAGTATCTCAAAAACAAACTCTTACGGTAGAAACCTAGTGAATGATGTTCTGTTCCAATCAGAGCTTGATACAGGTAATTACGACGTTTTAAATACCACAGGCATGAGCTTTGATGATTGGAATAGTCAAATGAATGACTTATACCAATATGCTGCTCATACTGGTAACTACGAAGGTCGTTACGAAAGCCAGCAAATCGATGGGTTAGTGTCAACGCTAATTTTTGAAGATGGTGATTTTTCGGTTGCTGGTGTTATAGGTGGTGAATTTGAGCAGATCGATTTTACTCAAATCAGTGACCCAGCGTCTGCTAACGGCTTTATCTCTGGCGGTTCTGGTGGTGATGACGTTTTTGCTGAACGTGACCGCACAGCAGCATATATGGAGATTCAAGCAGCTTTTCCAGCAAATGTAGATTTAACTGTTGCAACTCGCTACGAGAAGTATGAGCAATCAGGTCTAACTAACTTAGGTGAAAGAAGTACTACTTTCGATAAAGTTGTTCCTAAAGTTGGTCTTACCTGGCGTCCAACTGATTCACTATTATTACGTGGTTCTTGGGGTGAGTCTTTTAGAGCACCAAATATGGGCGAAATGTTTTCTTCTTATGCATTAAGCTTCCCAACAGTTCGTGATACAGCATATTGTGATGCAAATCCAGGTGTAGCTCTTGATGGATACTGTAGTGATGCAGGTGAGCAAGTTGCGACTTGGTTTGGTGGTAATGCTAATTTAACTGAAGAAACAGGCGACTCAACGACATTCGGTTTTGTATGGGATGTAATGGATGGTCTTGCAATTGAGTTAACTTATTATGATATCAACTATGAAAACAGAATTGATAGCGTAACTAATGCTGAGCTACTTCGTATTGAGCAAGAGGGTGGATTAGGTTCAACTCCTGATGCAATAGACCGCGGACCATCAGGTCAAATTGATTTCATGTATACTGGGTACATTAACAAAGCATCATTTGCTACTACTGGTTACGACTTTGCTACACGTTATACTTACGAAACTTCATTTGGTATTTTTGGAGCTAATCTAAATCTATCAAAGGTTAGTAAATTCGAAGAGAAAACTGATGCTGAAGCGGCTCCGTTTGATTATGCCGGTCTTCAAGATTACCCAGATTGGAAAGGTGATTTAGGAGTTAACTACTCTTATGAAGATTTCAGTGCTTCTTGGACTATGTTTTATGTTGGTAAGCAATCTTCTGGAAATGAAGAGTACGGCGTAGACTACTTAGCAGATGTACCTACTTATGTTAAACATAACTTACAGGTTTCATACACTGCTCCAACAAGTACTAAAATTTCTGTAGGTGTTAACAATGCTTTCGATAAGAAAGCTCCTACATACTACGATGGATTTAGAGATTATCGTGATTCAGCTTGGTCTTTATATGACCAAACGGGTCGCTCTATGTACCTTCGTTTAGAACAAACTTTCTAATATAGGTTTGTTTATAAGCTTGATGAATAAACCCCACTTTTAAGTGGGGTTTTTTTGATTGAGATATAGGCAATAATTACCTTTGTAATAGGGAATAGAGGGTATTATGAGAAGAATATTAAAGTTAATATTTCTAGTGCTTTTTAGCTCATATGTTCATACGGTGAATGCAGAAAGCGATTTTGTTGATGTAAAAGATTTTTTTAGAACGGCTAAATTTTCAGCGCTGCAGTTGTCACCAAATGGAAAATATATAGCATTACTTTCGCCAATTAATAACCGTAAAAACATAGTAATAATTGAGACAGATGGTCTTAAAAATGCAAAGCCAGTGACTAAATTTGATGATCAAGATATAGCTAGCTTTAGTTGGGCTAATGATAAAGAGATAGTCTTTACTTTAGACAGTGATGGCAATGAAGCTTTTAGCATTTATAAAATAAATGCTCATTCAAAACGTGCAAGAGTTGTTCAATTAGTCGGATCTCAGGTTGGCGCTTCGGGTATTCGTTCAGCGAGCATTGTTCATTTACTACCGAACGATCCCGAGCATATCATCGTTCAATATAATGGACGCAATATTAAAGCCCCAGATCTCTATAAACTGCCGCTTGATAGTAAGTGGGATAAAAGGCGTAAAAAAAATTATAAAATGCAAATTATTGCTAAAAACCCAGGGAGTTATCAAGGGTGGATGCTGGATAATGAAGGAGTAGTTCGTGCAGCTGTCTCAATTGAAGGCTTAAAAGGTCAATTGCATTATAAAAATAAAATTGAAGAAAAATTCAAAGTGTTGCAGGAGTTTAATGTAGATGACGCAAATATCTCTCCATTAGCTTTTGATTTTGATGATAAAACTATGTTTGTTGCATCTAATATTGATAGGGATACTGCTGCAATTTATCGCTTTGACCCAGAGTCAAATAAGTTAGGTGAATTAGTGTTTGCTCATCCTGATGTTGATGTTACTAATTTAATGTTATCTCGTAAAAAAGAGAAATTACTTGGTGTAGCTTATGTCGATGATTACGCAGAAACCGTATATTTTGATAAAGAAACAGCTGAAATGATGGCATCAATAGAAAAAAGCTTTGCTGGTAAACAAGTTAATATTATCAGTCAATCTGAAGATGAATCATTACGTATTGTCTTTGTTTCGAGCGATATAGATCCTGGTCAATACTACTTATTTGATCAAAAAAAGAATACGTTGAAGTCGTTAGTTGCAAGAATGGACTGGTTAGATAATGAATTATTGTCACCGATGAAACCAATCAAATTTACTAGTCGAGACGGTTTAAAATTAAGAGGTTATTTAACGACTCCTAAGAACTCAGTTGGTAAAAAGCTACCTTTAATTGTAAACCCACATGGCGGCCCTTATGGCATTAGAGATGTATGGGGGTTTAACCCAGAAGCGCAATTTTTTGCTAATAGAGGTTATGCGACAGTTCAGGTGAACTTTCGTGGTTCTGGCGGTTATGGAAAAGCGTTTCAACAAGCAGGTTATGGAGGTAAATGGGGAGCGGAAATGCAAAATGACATTACTGATACTGTAAATCACTTGGTAAAAAAGGGGATTGTTGATCCCGAAAAAATATGTATTTACGGTGCTAGTTATGGAGGCTATGCCACCGTTGCAGGGCTTGCATTTACTCCTGAACTTTATAAATGTGGTATTAATTATGTTGGGGTAACCGACGTTAGTTTGCTATTCGAGTCAATGCCAAAACACTGGGAGCCGCAAAAAGAACTGCTGAAAATTCAAATAGGCGATCCGGACGATGAAGCGTTAATGAAGCGTATGTCCCCCTTGCATCATGTAGAAAAAATTGTAGCTCCTTTGATGATTGCTCAAGGTGGTAAAGACCCTCGTGTAATTAAAAAGCATGCAACCTTACTAAAAGATGCATTAGAAAAACAGGGAATTAAGCTTTCTGATGATGAGTGGATTTTGAAAGAAAATGAAGGGCATGGGTTTCAAAAAGAGGAAAATAAATTTGAACTGTATACTAAAATGGAAAAATTTTTAGCTAAACACTTAGGGTAAATATCTTGATAGACGCATATCATACTAATTGATAAATCCCTCATATATCAATCTGAAAAATGAGAGTTACTACTTTGATAAATTACATACTTCTTTATGTAATAGTAACTCTCACTTTAACCACCATTATTCAAAAGTTTCTATTCAATATTTAATATAACTACCCATTTTATCTATTTTGATGCCCTCACTAGTGGCTCAATAGGCGATTTTTGTTGTTATAAAGATACTTACTTGAGCCTCTTTTTAATTACATAAGCATTTAGCGTACTTAAATATACCGAGTTTTCGTCGTTACCTAATAAAAAAATTATCACCATTTAACAATGTTCATTGAGTTTTGAAATTGAGGCTATCAAGTGTAGATATTATTTAAAGGAAAGCCGATATACAAACACGATATTCCTGAGTTCGAATTTTATACGGACTCTCAAAAAGAATGAACTCTATGATTCTCATAGATTATGATTAATTAAGATGAGTAAAAGAATAATTATTTGGCTCTATTATCGTTAAGTGTTGAATAATTTCTTTTGTGTGGGAAAACGTGGAAATTACTTATTATTCCCACGCTATTTTGGAAAGCATTTTAAATATTATTCACATTGAAGTTTTGCTTGTTCAGCACACCTAGCTTTTGCTTCTTCTTCAGAACTTCCACCCATACAAAAATCTAAGCGTATTACCTTTTCTTCGGCTTGGTTTGGCTGGCCTGAAACATTTTCCCAGCGCCACTTTTTTATGACCTTTTTAGCTGGTTTGAAAATAACTTTCTTAGGAATAGACGAAACTAATTCTATATCTTGTGAATTACCGTCTTCATCTACGGTCAGCTTAAAGACTCCACAACCAGCTATACCTTTCATAGCTAGATCCATAGGGTATCTAGGAGTGACTTGTTTAGTTCTAACCCATGTGGCAGCAGACTTTTCTGGATCTAGGTGAGTAAGCTTAACGTCAGCATAGTTATTAGCTTGAGCTACAGCAGAAAACTGCAACCCTAATATTGAACTTAATATTGCGATTCTCTTTTTCATTTTTTCCTTCCTTAGTATTTTTATTATCAATATGTAAGTACACATTAATGTAACAAAATCGCCTTCATAATCAAATAAATATAAATCTAGGCAACGAGGCCATAAGCAAGATTTTCGTCAATTAAGTATGCAAGCCTTACCTCTTTGTACTTATCTTTCTTGCTATCCATCATTCTCATCCAACCTAAGTAGTTTGGGAGATATTCTGTACCAACACCATTAAACCTTCGCATCCAGCCCCGTAAACGGCTCATATAGCCATTTACGTTCTGGATATGAAATTGACCACCGATCACTCGCTCACCTTTACTGACTATAGTGCGATAATGCTGGATATTTTCTTCCTTGGCGAAAGAACGATAGGCGTGTGCGCCATCGCTACAGAGAATACTGTCGTGATTTACTATTGGTCTCATTGCATTATGAATTTCATCGCTTGAATGTTCTTCAAGTACGAAGTCTGTTAAACCACCGCTTCTATCTACTACGATCAATACAGGGATTTTATCATCAACAGTACGTCTATCGCCCATGCCACCTCGTTTTCTAGGCTTACGATCATATATCGTCTGGTTGCCTTTAAAACTCTCCATGAAAAACATTTCATCAGCTTCGATGATTCCCGCTACTTCTGATGGTTTGCGCTGTGCTGGAGCTTTGAGGAATCTGTGTCGCCATCGAAACGCTGTAGTCTCTGCAACTTCTAAGAGTTCAGCAACTCGTCTAATTGGCAAGCCATCTAACATGTACTCTAGGTTCTTTGCCCAGAGTTCACGCTTTCTCAATCGAGCTAGAGGTGTTTTAGTTAAAGCATTAAAAGTTTTTCCACATGAAGAGTTTTTACATTTGAAGCGTTGTAAGCCAGCAGCCATGCCCCATTTTCCAATTTCCTCATTACCACAGTGAGGGCAAATAACATCATCGCCTTTACATTCATTGATCAGGTTATCAGTATCACCACGTTTGAGGTCTTCAACAACGTGATGGTGTAGCAATCGTTTTTGGTTATGTGTTAGCTTAGATAACGATTCAATTATTAGTGTGAATTGATTTTTCTTCAATGTCCCGACCTCTCTAGCTTTGGGACAATTAATTATAGTACAAATTCAGAGATCAACAACTAACGCAAATAGAGCCAATTATTTAGTCTCACTTTGTTGATTTAGAGTTTGATTTGTTGTAATTATGCAAACTGATTATTGGCTTGTTGTTTCTTTGGCAAGTTACTTATCAGGTATAAATATAATAATATATTAGGGAAATTGACATGATAAATAACAAAGTTTGAAAATCTGTTCGCTTAGCGATCGCCTTTGGCGCAGCTTCTACAGCTGCCTTTTCAGCTAGTTCATTTGCTGCAGAAGAAGAAAATGTAGAAAAAGTAGAGCGTATTGAAGTAACAGGTTCACGGATACTACGTGAAGGTGCAATTTCACCATGACCGGTTACTGTAATTACAGGTGAAGACTTGGTTAGCACTGGTGCGATGAATATCGGTGAAGTATTAAATAAACTGCCAGCCTTAGCTACTACTTATTCACTTGCAAACTCTGGTCGTTTTATCGGTACTGCTGGTATTAGCTTACTAGATTTACGCGGTATGGGCAGTGCTCGTACCCTAGTACTTGTTGATGGTAAGCGCCATGTTGCAAGTTCTCCAGGCACATCTTCGGTTGATACGAATACTATTCCAAGCTCTTGGATTGAAAAAGTAGAGATTATTACTGGTGGTGCATCGGCTGTTTATGGTGCCGATGCGGTAACAGGTGTTGTTAACTTTATACTAAAAAAAGACATCACTGGTTTTAATGTTTCTGCAACCAAAGGCTTTGCAGACAATAGCTCTTACCAAAATGAGAAATTTACTGTTTCTTATGGCCAAGACTTTGCAGAAGGCCGTGGTAATCCCGCTTTCTCTTTAGAGTACAACGCACAAGACTCATTAAATGCCCTTGATAACCCATGGACTGCAACATCCTACGCATCATTACCTTATGAAGTAGCAACAGGCCAAGCTCGCCCTGACGATCAACTCGATAGTGAAGATTACCCAGATAAAATCGTAATGCCAAATGCCGGTTACTACCTAATTTCCAATCAAGGTACTGTATGGAACCCGTTCACTGGTGGGATTATGAGCAAGTTCAATGGTGATAGTACCCTTGGTGATGTCTATAGTGGTCCGATTGCCGATTGCCGATTGCCGATTGCCGATGGCTCTTTTTGTGCGAGTCCGAGTTGTGATTACATTAATCTACGTCAATATTCAGAGATACAACCTAAATTTGATCGTATTAATTTTAATTTTAAAACAAATTATGATGTTACAGACGAGCTAAACGCATACTTTCAAGCTAAATACTCTAAAACAGAGGGCGAGAATGTAGGCAACCGTTCTTCCGTTTTTACTCTGGTGCAAACCTAATACAACGCGACAACGCATTTTTAACACCTGATGTTGCACAATTAATGGATGATAATGATTTGCCATTTATTGGTGTGAACAAAATGTTTAACGATATAGGTCGTCGTCTTGAAGAAAATACTCGTGAAACAACTCGGTTTGTAGCAGGTATTCAGGGTTATATCAGTGATGACTGGGCAATGGATATCTCTTTAGTGCATGGTAAGTCAGAAATTGAACGTATTAACGGTGCAAACGTTATTATGGATAATTATGCTAATGCGATTGACGCTGTGTTTGATGACAATAACAATATTGTATGTCGTGACGCAGCAGCTCGAGCTGATGGGTGTGTTGCTGCAAATATAATGGGTGACGGAGCAATTAGCCAAGAAGCTATTGACTATGTGACAACGACTTCAATTGGTACATCAGAAATCAAGCAAACTGTATTCAATGCAACATTTAGTAATTCGGCAATTTATGAACTACCAGCGGGTATGGTTGGTTTTGCTGGTGGTGTTGAGTACCGTGATGAGACAAGTGTGACGATTGAAGATGCCTTCGCTAAAACTGGGGCTACATTCTTTAATGCACTTGGTGAAACGGATGGTGGTTATGATGTAACAGAAGCTTTCTTCGAACTATCAGTGCCACTGATTGAAGATGTATTTCTAATAGATACATTAGTATTTGATACCGCGGTTCGTTACGCTGATTACTCTACTATTGGCGATGCAACAAGCTGGAAGTTAGGTCTTGATTGGACTATTACACCAGAGTTACGCGCTCGCTTTACCTTATCTGAAGCAATGCGTGCGCCTAATATCGACGAGTTATTTTCTGGTCAAAGTCAGTCTTTCGCAGGTGTTGACGATAGCTGTAAAGTTTCAGAGCTTGCACAATTAAGTGATGCAGGCCGAGCTATTCGCGAATCTAACTGTGCTGCTTTAGGTGTTCCAGCTGACTTTGATTCAAATTATGATAGTGCAACGCTAGAGACATTAGTTGGTGGTAACCCAGATCTACAGCCAGAAGAATCTAGATCTATTACAGCAGGTCTTGTGTACCAACCTGAGTGGTTAGAAGGGTTTAGTGTAACTGCCGATTACTGGGAAATTGATATTGATGACACAATCAGTGGCATTGGTTTCCAAACAATTATCGATCGTTGTGTAGATTCTCCAACCGGTATTGATAACCAGTTCTGTAAACTAATTACGCGTGACCCTAATACTAGTGAAATTACACTTCTAAAAGGTTTTGCGCTTAACATCGCACGTAGTCTTAACTCGGGTGTTGACTTTGAGTTTGGCTATGACTTCGACGCTTTAGGTGGTAGCTTCGGTACTAGCTTTATTGGTACTTATTTGATTGAAGCAAAAGACTTTCCATTCTCAGCTGAGCCAGAAAATTACACTGATTATGAAGGTGTTTTAGGTGATGAGACATGGCAGGGTAGTATCTCTGTTGATTATACATATGAAAACCTTGTTGTAGATTTCAGCACTCGCTTTATTAACGGTGTTGAGTTATACGATCATAAGTCTATCGAAACAAACCCGAATCCTTCAAATCAAATGCGTTACGGTTCATACTTTATAACTGATGCTTCAGTCGCTTATAAATTTGATAGCGGCGTAGGCTTTAAGTTAGGTGTTGATAACTTATTCAATCGTGGGTTACCGGGCTCAACAACTGGTACGGGCGCAGGTTCAGCGATTTATGACAATATCGGTCGTTTTGCCTACCTACAAGCTACTTACAAATTCTAAAGCTACTATTTATTAGTATAAAAATTTTATACTAATAAAGTTCCTTAGAATTGCTGGTAAGCTCAGTAAATAATTAAATACCCTTAATG